>NZ_JBHWWX010000064.1:0-13241 GCF_042730335.1 Rhodococcus sp. NPDC060084 | reverse complement strand
CCCCTCCCGGAATCGGGAGGGGCACCGTCGTCTGTAGCGCCGGGGGATCTCTACGTGTCGCGGAACAGCCGCGGGCGGTCGTTTTCGGCGACGACGCGACGCAGGTCGCTCTCTGCTTCGAGTTGTGCGGACGTCCGCGCCCACACCACGCGTGCCCAGTGGAAGACGATCACCATCATCGCGAACCAGCCCAGGACGACTCCGAAGCCCGGGCCGCTCGCCACCGACTCGACGGGCAGCGTCTGACGTGTCCAGATCGAGAGCATCCCGAACACGAGTGTGACCGACGAACCTGCCAGCGTCACCCAGGCCAGCACCCATTTGCGGGTGAGCAGCGCCAGGATCGAGCCGAGTCCGCCGAAGATCAGGGCGAACCACACGAACAGCCGGGACGGGAGGGCGATCTCCTGCGTCACGGCGTCGGGGGCGAAGGCCAGCACCTCCCAGCCGTTCGCCGAACCCGCGTGCGGCAGAGCGAACGAGCCGAGCAGCACGAGCACTGCGATCGCCACGACCATCGCACGCGCACCGGGATCGATCTCTTTGGCGGCGTTCCGTTCGGCGGCCTCGAGGCCGGCACGGATCTCCTCGGTCATGCGTTACATCCCATCTGGGTCGGGAGGTCGGCAGGAGCACCGATCGTGGGCAGGCCCAGACCCACGCCGATCGGCGGAGTCTTGGGGAGTTTGCCCTGCTCGAAATGGTCTCCGGCGCGGGTACGGCGGTGGGTGAGTATCGGGTTGTCGGCGATGAGGTGGTGCGGCGCCGCCCCGGTGACGACGACTGTGATCACGTCGCCGGGACGAACAGCGGTGTCGATGTTGCCTTCGGGACGGAAGTGCACGAGGCGCCCGTCGCGTGCGCGCCCGCTCATGCGCGCGGTCTCGGCGTTCTTGCGCCCTTCCCCGGCGGCGACGAGCAGTTCCACCTCGGTACCCACGAGTTCGCGGTTCGCCTCGAGGGTAATGCGCTCCTGGAGTGCGATGAGCCGCTCGTAGCGTTCCTGGACGACTGCCTTGGGAACCTGGCCGTCCATCTCGGCTGCCGGGGTGCCGGGGCGCTTCGAGTACTGGAAGGTGAACGCACTGGTGAAACGGGCCTGTTCGACGACGTCGAGAGTGTCCTGGAAATCTTCCTCGGTCTCGCCGGGGAAGCCCACGATGATGTCGGTGGTGATCGCGGCGTGCGGCATCGCGGCGCGCACCCTGTCGATGATGCCGAGGAACCGGTCCTTGCGGTAGGACCGGCGCATCGCGCGCAGGATCCGGTCGCTGCCGGACTGCAGCGGCATGTGGAGCTGCGGGCAGACATTCGGTGTGTGCGCCATCGCTTCGATGACGTCGTCGGTGAACTCCGCCGGATGGGGTGAGGTGAACCGCACACGCTCGAGGCCCTCGATGTCACCGCACGCACGCAGAAGCGAGGCGAAGGCGCCGCGGTCGCGGGGCTGTTCGGGATCGGCGAAGGACCGGCCGTACGAGTTGACGTTCTGCCCGAGCAGCGTCACTTCGAGGACACCTTCGTCGACGAGGGCTTTGACCTCGGCGAGTATGTCGCCCGGACGCCGGTCGACTTCCTTGCCCCGCAGCGACGGCACGATGCAGAACGTGCAGGTGTTGTTGCATCCGACCGAGATGGACACCCATCCCGCGTACGGCGACTCCCGCTTGGCGGGAAGCGTGGAGGGGAAAGCCTCGAGGGAATCGAGAATTTCGACTTCCGCGCGGCGATTGTGACGCGCCCGCTCGAGCAGCGCCGGCAGGTTCCCGATGTTGTGGGTGCCGAAGACCACGTCGACCCACGGGGCCTTCTGGACGACGAGACTGCGGTCCTTCTGCGCGAGACAGCCTCCGACCGCGATCTGCATGTCGGGGTTCTCGTCCTTGACCGGCCGCAGATGACTGAGGTTGCCGTAGAGCTTGTTGTCTGCGTTCTCGCGGACTGCGCACGTGTTGAAAACAACGAGGTCAGGGGACGTTCCCGGGGAAGCACGATGAAAACCGGCGTCCTCGAGCAATCCGGACAGTCGCTCGGAATCGTGCACGTTCATCTGGCAGCCGTATGTGCGGACTTCGTAGGTCCGGGCAGCGGCGCGGGAGACATTCTCGTCGATCAGTGACACGTCTCAGGGTAGCTCACGCGGACGAGGGGTCTTCCCGCCGGTGACGTCGGGCGACCGACGAACCGGTCTGTTCCGGTGGCGGCCGTAAATTTTCCGTGACAGCATTCACTCCACGGCCCGAAATGCGAGGAATCGGCGCAAGGACCGCATAAGGTCTCCCCATGACATCACCGGCAGCCGGGACGGAGAAGCCGTCCGACAACTCGGACAGCACCACCTCGATGATCTCCCTCTCCCGAGTCGACAAGCACTTCGGCGACCTTCACGTGCTGCAGGACATCAACGTCGAAATCCCTCGTGGGCAGGTCGTGATCGTGGTCGGTCCCTCGGGATCGGGAAAATCCACACTGTGCCGCACCATCAACCGGCTCGAACCGATCGACTCGGGAGAGATCCGGGTCGACGGCACGCTGCTTCCCGCCGAGGGCAAGGCTCTCGCGAAGCTCCGTTCCGACGTCGGCATGGTGTTCCAGTCCTTCAACCTCTTCGCCCACAAGACGATCCTCGAGAACGTGACGCTCGGGCCCGTGAAGGTGCGGAAGATGAAGAAGGACGACGCACGCGAGACCGGCATGCGGCTCCTCGAACGCGTGGGCATCGCCAACCAGGCCGACAAGTACCCCGCGCAGCTTTCGGGTGGCCAGCAGCAGCGCGTCGCCATCGCGCGGGCGCTTGCCATGAACCCGAAGGTGATGCTGTTCGACGAGCCCACGTCGGCGCTCGATCCCGAAATGGTTCAGGAAGTCCTCGACGTCATGACCTCGCTGGCGAAGGAGGGCATGACGATGGTCGTCGTGACCCACGAGATGGGCTTCGCCCGCAAGGCCGGCGACCGGGTGCTGTTCATGGCGGACGGCCGGATCGTCGAAGACACCGACCCGGACAGCTTCTTCACCTCGCCCAGTTCCGATCGCGCCAAGGACTTCCTCGGCAAGATCCTCAGCCACTGAGCCGACCTCGTGGGCGTACTGCCCCGTGAGGTCCCTGCAAGCGCCGGTGCGGAGATGTCCGCGCCGTTTCCACCCGCACGACACCCGCAAACCGGAGGTACTCGATGAAACTGTCCCGCTCGATCCGCCTGGGCATCGGCATGATTGCCCTTGCCGTCACCGCGACGGCCTGCGGCGGCGACGAGACGCGCAGCGTGTCGGATTCTGCCGAGAACGGCAACCTGACCGTCGGCATCAAGTTCGATCAGCCCGGGCTCGGCCTGCGCAACCCCGACGGAACCTTCACCGGGTTCGACGTCGAGGTTGCGAAGTACATCGCCGGCCAGCTCGGCGTCTCGGAAGAGAACATCGAGTTCAAGGAAGCCCCGTCGGCACAGCGCGAGACGCTCATCCAGAACGGTGAGGTCGACTACGTCGTCGCGACCTACTCGATCACCGATTCCCGCAAGGAGAAGGTCGACTTCGCCGGCCCGTACTTCGTCGCCGGCCAGTCGCTGCTGGTGCGCTCGGACAACACCGACATCACCGGCCCCGATTCGCTCAACGGTGGCAAGCGTCTCTGCTCGGTCGCAGGTTCGACCCCGGCGCAGAAGGTCAAGGACACCTACGCGCAGGACGTCCAGTTGCAGGAATTCGACACCTACTCGGCATGCGTCGAGGCGCTGCGGAACGGGGCCGTCGATGCGGTGACCACCGACGACATCATCCTCGCCGGCTACGCAGCACAGAGCCCCGGCGAGTTCAAGGTCGTCGGTGAGCCGTTCACCGAGGAGCGTTACGGCATCGGCGTCGCCCTCGGCGACGACGAGTCGCGCACCGCGATCAACGACGCGATCGAAGAGATGATCTCCAGCGGAGCATGGGAATCTGCGTTCCAGGAGACGGTCGGCGCGTCGGGCTACCCGCTCCCCGAAGCACCGTCGGTCGACAAGTACTGAGTAGAACCCGGCACCGGTCGATCCGGTTCCGGAAGTCCCCGCCGAAGTAGCGCCCGGCCGGTTCGTCGACGACGTCGCGAACCGGCCGGACCGCTCCGGCAACCGCCCTCCCCTCGATCCGGAGTAGACCTGTGGATCTGTTGAGCAAGTACGGAAGCCAGCTGCTCGATGCGTTCTGGACCACCATCCAGCTGACGGTCGTGTCGGCGATCGGCGCGCTGGTCCTCGGAACGATCCTCGCGGGCATGCGGGTTTCCCCCATCCCCGTCGCGAGGGCCATCGGCACCGCCTACGTGACCATCTTCCGTAACACGCCACTGACGCTGATCATCATTTTCTGCCTGTTCGGGTTGTCTCAGACACTCGGAGTGAAACTCGCCTCGGAGTCTTCCCCGACGTTCCTCGTCGACAACAACTTTCGCCTCGCGGTGCTCGGTCTGACCGTGTACACCGCCGCGTTCGTGTGCGAGTCCCTGCGCTCGGGCATCAACACCGTGTCGCTCGGGCAGTCCGAGGCCGGGCGCTCACTGGGCCTGACCTTCGGGCAGAACCTCCGGCTCATCGTGCTGCCCCAGGCATTTCGTGCGGTGATCGCGCCGCTCGGTTCGGTGCTGATCGCCTTGACGAAGAACTCGACCATCGCCTCGGTGATCGGTGTCTCCGAGGCGTCGCTGCTGATGAAGACGATGATCGAGAACGAAGCCGCGATCTTCGCGATCGGTGGCATCTTCGCCCTCGGGTTCGTGATCCTGACCCTCCCGACCGGCCTGCTCTTCGGCTGGCTCAGCAAGCGATTCGAGGTAGCACGATGAGTGCCAGCGGAAGCGTTCTCTACGACGTACCGGGCCCCCGCGCGAAGGCGATCTACCGGATCCTGTCGGTGGTGGTGGTCGCGCTACTGCTGCTCGCCGCGTGGTTCATCTACCGAGCACTCGACTCGCAGGGTCAGCTGACCGCGGCGAAGTGGGAGCCGTTCCTCGAATCGACCAGCTGGACAACGTATCTCCTCCCCGGCATCCGGGGAACGCTCATCGCAGCGGCCGCATCGATCGTTCTGGCGCTGATTCTCGGTGCTGTGCTGGGCATCGCGCGCATGTCGGATCATCGCCCGGTACGTATCGTCGCCGGCACCATCGTGGAACTGTTCAGGGCCGTTCCCGTCCTGATCCTCATGATCTTCGCCTACCAGGTGTTCGCCGAGTACCGCGTGTTCAAGTCGGATTATCTGGCACTCGCTGCGGTGATCACCGGCCTGACGCTCTACAACGGATCGGTGATCGCCGAGATCGTGCGAGCCGGCATCAACTCGCTTCCCCGCGGCCAGACCGAGGCCGCATCGGCGATCGGCATGCGGAAGAACCAGGTCATGCGGCTCATCCTGCTGCCGCAGGCGGTCACGGTGATGTTGCCGGCGATCGTGTCGCAGATGGTGATCGCGCTGAAGGACTCCGCGCTCGGCTACCTCATCGGATACGTCGAAGTAGTGCGTTCCGGACAGCAACTCGGCGCCTTCTTCTCCAACTACCTGCCGTCGCTGCTCGTGGTGGCCGCCATCATGATCGTGCTCAACAGTGCTCTGACCCAGTTCGCGACGCGACTCGAGAAGCGTTTGCGTTCCGGACGCGGGAAGAAGGGCGCAGTGCCTGCGGAAAGTCCTCAGACGATCCCTGTGCTGGCCGTCCCGGGCATGGACATCACCGACAAGCGGTGACCTGTCAGTCGGCGGGCAGGTCGCCGGTGTCGGCACCGAGGGCCGCGAGTTCCTGCCGCACCACGTCGAAGGCCATGCCCTGCGCGTAGCCGCGTCGTGCCAGCATTCCCACCAGCCGCCGCACCACCTTGTCTCGCTCGAGCGCACGTTCGCGCCGGTCGCCCTCGGTGGACAGCGGCGGCTGGGTGCGAAGCTTCTTCCGGACCAGTTCGACGGCGCGCTCTCGTTCGTCGTCGCTGTCGATCCGGTCGAGGGCCGCTTCGGCGTCGTCGGCGTCGATGCCCTTGCGCCGCAACTCGAGCGCGATCGCACTTTTTCCTCTGCCGGAGTACAGGTGACGTGACCGCGCCCATTGCTGGGCGAAGTCCGCGTCGTCGATCAGTCCCACCTCGGTGAGACGGTCGAGGGTGCGTTCGGCGACTTCCGCTGTGAAGCCTTTCTGCTCGAGCTTCGCGGCAAGTTCGGCGCGGCTGCGGGCGCGATCGGTGAGCAAGCGAAGGCACACGTCTTTCGCCTGTGCTTCGGTTCCTCCGCCGGGCCCCTTGCCGGTGCCCCGGTCGGTGCGGGAACTGCGGTCGGGCCCGGAGCTTCGCTCGGATCTGCGTCGGCTACTCCCCCGAGTGCCCCCTCGGCTGCTGTCGTCCATGCTGCGGACACTAGAGGAGGACACCGACGGGATACGAGGAAGGGACCGACCACACCGGTCGGCCCCTTCCTCACGAACCTCGTGGAAGTCTCGAACTCTAGAAGTCTGCGGGCTCTTCGGCCTCGCCGGCGGTGACGACCGCCCCGATGCCGAGCTTCTCCTTGATCTTCTTTTCGATCTCGTCGCGCACGTCGGTGTTCTCGAGCATGAACTTTCGGGCGTTCTCCTTGCCCTGTCCGAGCTGATCGCCCTCGTAGGTGTACCAGGAGCCCGACTTCCGAATGAAGCCGTGCTCGACACCCATGTCGATCAGCGAACCTTCCTTGCTGATGCCGTGTCCGTACAGGATGTCGAACTCTGCCTGCTTGAAAGGAGGCGACACCTTGTTCTTGACGACCTTGACGCGGGTGCGGTTGCCCACCGCGTCGCCGCCGTCCTTGAGCGTCTCGATCCGTCGCACATCGAGACGCACGGAGGCGTAGAACTTCAGCGCCTTGCCACCGGTGGTGGTCTCGGGGCTGCCGAACATCACGCCGATCTTCTCGCGCAACTGGTTGATGAAGATCGCGGTGGTGCCGGAGTTGCTGAGCGCGCCGGTCATCTTGCGCAGTGCCTGGCTCATGAGCCGGGCCTGCAGGCCGACGTGGCTGTCGCCCATCTCGCCTTCGATCTCGGCTCGGGGCACGAGAGCCGCCACCGAGTCGATCACGATGATGTCGAGGGCACCGGAACGGATGAGCATGTCTGCGATCTCGAGAGCCTGCTCACCGGTGTCGGGCTGGGAGACCAGCAGCGCGTCGGTGTCGACTCCGAGGTTGCGGGCATATTCGGGGTCGAGCGCGTGCTCGGCGTCGATGAAGGCGGCGAGACCGCCGTTCGCCTGTGCGTTTGCCACCGCATGCAGTGCCACCGTCGTCTTACCGGAGGATTCCGGCCCGTAGATCTCGACGACGCGGCCACGCGGGAGACCACCGATTCCGAGCGCGACGTCGAGAGCGATCGACCCGGTCGGGATCACTGCGATGGGCTGGTGGGCTTCCTCCCCCAGTCGCATCACCGAGCCCTTGCCGAAGTTCTTGTCGATCTGCGCGAGGGCGAGCTCGAGCGCCTTTTCGCGATCGTGAGTCTGTGCTGCCATGTTGGTCCCCTTCATCGAATCTCGTCCTGCTTGTCGACGACGTTAGAAGCCGGTACCGACAAGTTCGCTGCGGCGAGCACAGAACGTCTCTTCTGTGGATGGATTCGCTGCGTGTGGACGGCGTCGTCACCGCCCGGCCATATCAGCATAGACGAACATCTGTTCGAATGGTCGGAACAGGGCACTCCCCGCTGCGCTGCGGTCACCGTCGCGCCGGTGGCACATCGAACTCTTCGCACAAAGCCCGCCACACCTCCCGAGGTTCCTGGCCTGCCTCGATCGCCTGGGCGGCGGTACGGCCACCCAGTTCGAGGAGCACGTGGTCGCGCAGCAGGGCATCGCCGTGCATCTGCCCGAATTCGTCTCGGACCATCTCGTGGAATTCCGTCAAGCGCACGGCCCCACGGTAGTCGTCCCCGACGACACGGTGCCGCATCCGCCCGCGGCAATTCGATCTTCCCGAGTTCCTCACCGCACATGCTTCAGCGGAGGGCAGTCTCGCACACCGCGACCGGGTCCTCGACACTTCCCGCCGTGGCAGCCGCGGCGCGGGCCGCCGCCGCGAACTCCGGGCGCGACAACACCGTCTCCACCGCGGTCCGCACCGCGCCCGCATCCAGCGGCCGGACGACCACGGCGCTGCCCTGCCGGGCCGCACGGTTCGCAAGCTCCCACTGGTCGCCTTCACCGGGAACGATCACGGCGGGAACTCCGGCGCTGAGCGCCTTCGCCAGCATTCCGTGCCCTCCGCCGCACACCACCACGTCGGCGGCACGGAGCAGCACGTCCTGACGGCCGCGCCCCGCGACCGCCCAGTCCGGCAGCGAACCGGCCGGCGGGTCGAGCATCGTCGCCGCCACCCGCATCCCCGTACCGCTCAGCCCCTCGCACACCGACTCGACCAGTCCCACGACACCGGTCGTGGCGGTCGACGGTGCCACCATCACCAGCGGCCCGGTGCCGGACGGAGGCTCGAGCACCACGTCGGTGGGTTCCCACAGCAGCGGGCCGACGACGTGGGCGTGCGCGGGCCAGTCGGGCCGGGGCACCTCGAGGGCGGGCACGGTCGCGACGAGGCGCGCGCACGGTCCGGGGTCCCGGGCCGGCAGGCCGATCCCGATCCGCGCGTCCGCCCTGTGCCGGACACCTTTACGCACCGAACTCGCGGTCATGGCACGCAGCACGGTGTCCCGGAGGCGTCCTGCCGCTCCGGTGCCCACGGCGAGCCCGCTTCCGATCGGCGGCAATCCTCGAGACGGGAGGTAGAGGGGGTGCGGCGACAATTCGATCCAGGGAATGCCCAGGCGCTCGGCCGCCATGCCGCCCCCGGCGGTGATGACGTCCGACACCACGAGGTCCGGGAGCAGAGCGCTGAGGTCCTGGAGCATCTCGGTCGCGATGTGAGCGGCCCGCCCATGGATCTTGGCCCCGGCATCCACGTCGTCATCGTCCGACCGCGGAGCCAGCCCCTTGAGCTCGGCGACGGTCACGCCCGGAACATCGATGCCGAACCAGCGCTCACCGGTGAACAGGATCGCCTCGTGGCCGGCGGCGGCGAACCGGCGCGACAATTCGATCGCCGGAATCGCATGGCCTGCATCGGGTCCTGCCACCACTGCCACTCGCACGCAGCTCAGACTGCCACAGCCGATCAGGACGGTCCGCTGCTACCCCGCGACGGTGAACAGTTCGAACCCGACGGCACGCTCGGCCGGGAACCCCGGCAACGCTCCCGACGACATCTGCACCTGTGCCCGGGCCTGCTCGTCGACGTCCACGGTGCTCAGCGCCTCGAGATATCGCCGGTGCGCCGCGAGCGAGCGCTCGGCGGTCTCGACAGTCTCGGTGACGTCGACCGCGTGCGTCGGTGACGGAGTGTTCACCGCGATCCACCGCACACCCGGCCAGGGTTCGAGCCCGTCGCGGGTCAATTCCGGAAAGATCCACTCGTTGGCGGCGTCGGCCACCGCGTCGAGGACGCAGATGCCGAGTGCACGATGGTCCGCGCTGTTGAGGATTCCGGGGAACCAGGTCTCCCCGAAATGGGCGGTCACGACCATCTGCGGCCGGTGCCGCCGGATCGCGGCCGCGATATCGCGGCGCAGTTCCGGACCCGCGACGAGCAGGCCGTCGGCGTGCCCGAGGAACTCGACCGATTCGACCCCGACGATCCGAGCGGACTCCCGCTCCTCGTCCTCACGTACAGGCGCGGATTGTGCCGGCGGAAGACCGGCGATACCCGCTTCGCCACGTGTCGCGAGGACATACCGCACGTCCTTGCCCTGCCGCGTCCATCTCGCGACTGCCGCCGCCGCGCCGTATTCGATGTCGTCCGGGTGCGCCACCACCACGACAGCGCGTTGCCAGTCCTCCGGTACAGGATCCATGCACTCACTATCCACCCGCACGGTCCGGCTCACCGGACTCCGGGACACACCGCGCGGACGAAGACCCGGCGGTACCTCTACCGCCGGGCCCCCTCTCTGCCGCCGTGGCTGTCCACCGTCCGGTCAGAACCGGGTGACGTGGTCGTCCCTGTCACTGCGCGACATCGCTTTGTACAGCAGATATCCACCGAAGATGATCGCGCTGAGTACGAGGATGCCGAACAGGTGGTCGAACAGGGCGCCGATCACCGCGAGGCCCACCCACACGAGTGCGACCATTCCTACGATCTTCCAGAACATCGTGTTCTCCCGCCTGGCACCTGAGCACCGTCGCTGTCGTACACACTCGATCCTCACACCGTCACGACGGAAAAACACCACGTCATCGCGTAGTTCAGGAAAAGATCAGGGGATACCCGCAGCGCGCGGCCCGGCCGTCTCAGGGGTGCACCCCGAACGGGGGTGGTGGCGTGGGGACCCTCCTGGACCCTTACGCTCTACACGTTCGATCCCACTGCTACTCGACCCGCCGTCAGAAGGCTGAGAAAACGTGTCCTCGACCCGTCGTATGCCCGCTCGCGATCTCGCGCAGATCGCCGTCTTCGCCGCTCTGATCATCGCGCTGGGTCTGCCCGGCCAGATCACCATCGGCTCTTCCGGCGTCCCCATCACCCTGCAGTCTCTCGGTGTGATGCTGGCCGGCGCGTTGCTCGGCGCCCGGAAGGGTGTCCTGTCGGTGACGACGGTGATCGTGATCGGTCTCGCACTCCCCGTGCTGGCGGGCGGACGTACGACGCTCACGTCCCTGGCCGGACCGACCGCGGGTTTCCTGATCGGCTGGATTCCCGCCGTCGCCGTCATCGGGTGGCTGAGCATGCGGATGCTCCCCCGGTACCGGACAGTGCTGGGTGTCGGAGTGAACGTGCTCGGCGGCATCGTCGTCCTGTACGCCCTCGGGATCGCCGGCATGGTGCTCCGGACCGACCTGACGGTGTGGGCCGCGGCCGCCGCGAACGTCGCCTTCCTTCCGGGCGACCTGATCAAGGCTGTCGTCGCCGCTGCGGTCGCGGCGCAGGTCCACCGGGCCTACCCGGCGCTCCTCGCCGCCCGGATCCAGCGGCAGCCCGCAGCCGACCCGACGCACTGACGGACGGAGCGCACCGGTCGATGAGCGAAATCTGCTTCCGGCAGGTCCGTCACTCCTACGGTGACCGGACCGTCCTCGACGGCATCGACCTGACGCTGACCGAGCGACGGGTCGGCATCGTAGGGGCGAACGGGAGCGGGAAGTCGACGCTCGCGCGCATGATCAACGGTCTCGTGGTGCCCTCCGCCGGCGCCGTGACGGTCGACGGTTTCGACACCGCGAAGAAGGGCCGGGAGGTCCGCAAGCGGGTGGGCTTCGTCTTCACCGATCCCGACCATCAGATCGTGATGCCGACGGTCGCGGAAGACGTCGCATTCTCTCTGCGACGCAGCGGACTGGGGAAAGCGGAGCGCGCCGACCGGGTGCGGGAGGTGCTCGCCGAGTTCGGTCTCGCCGGGCACCACGATCATCCGAGCCACCTGCTCTCCGGTGGGCAGAAACAACTGCTGGCACTCGCGGCGATCATGGTCACCGACCCGGACGTGCTGGTGGCCGACGAGCCCACCACCTTGCTGGACCTGCGCAACACCAAGCTGATCGCCCGCACGTTCGCCTCGCTCCGCCAGCAACTCGTGGTGGTGACCCACGCCCTGGATCTGCTCACGGAGTTCGACCGCGTCCTCGTGGTGGACTCGGGTCTGATCGTGGCCGACGACGAACCCGGACCGGCCGTCGCGTACTACCGGAAGCTGATCGGGTGAACACCTTCGGCCTCTACCACCCCGGGACGTCGGTGCTGCATCGAGTGCCTGCCGGACCGAAGCTTGTCGTCACCGCAGCGATCATCGTGGTCCTGAGCCTGTGGATCCGGCAGCCCTGGCAGGTTCTTCCGGCTGCCGTACTCGCGGTGATCGCGTACACGGTTGCACGAATACCCCTGCGGCTCACGGTGATCCAGTTGCGGCCGATCGTGTGGATGCTGGCGTTCGTCGGCGCGTTCCAATGGATCGTCGCGGGCTGGGAACGCGCTGTCGTGATCTGCGGTTCACTGCTCGTCGCCGTCGCACTCGCCGCGCTCGTCACCTTGACGACACGCATGACGGACATGCTCGACGCGATCGTGTCCGCCGCGCGGCCGCTGCGCCGTGTGGGCGTCGACCCGGATCGTGTCGGTCTCGTGCTGGTGATGACCATCCGCGCGATCCCGCTGCTGGGGGCGGTGGTGACCCGGGTGACGGAGGCACGCAAAGCCCGCGGACTCGGATTCTCGCTGCGCGCTCTGGTCGTGCCGGTCGTGGTCGGTGCGCTGATGACCGCCGAAGCGATGGGTGAAGCGCTCGCCGCGCGGGGCGTCGACGACTGAGGGCGGGCTTTCGGTCGCGCGCCGGCTACGGACGGCCGCGATAGCGCCGCTCGATCTGCGCGACGTCCTGCCAGGACAGTGCCCAGCTTTCGAGCTTGTCCGACGTGGTGATCAGCTCCGCTCGATGCTGTTCGAGCAGCGCCATCGAGCGGCTGCCCTCCGGGGCGGCAGCCAGGCGGGCGGCGGCCGCGACGAGCTCCTCGTACTGGTCGACGCCCGACTCGAGCCGCTGACCCGCAGCGGTGATCGCCGTGTCGAGGTGTGCACCTGCCGCCGCACTCCCCCGCGACGCCGCTTCGAGCGCGACGACGTCTTCGACCACTGCGTCGAGCGCGGCCGACGCCGCACGCGCCGCCTCACCGATCTCGTCGAGGTCGTCGGCGGCGACAGCGCCGGATCGTGCGATGACGGCGAGCAGCCGGGCCAGGCTCTGCTCGTCGGCGGACAGGCGCTCCATGGGGGCGCGCGCCACCGAGCCTGCGGGAGGCAGAGTCCGGCGGCCCGGTCCGGGTGGAGGTAACGGGAGCGCGTCGAGGCGGCGGAACGTCCGCACCGCCATGACTGCGGGAACGACGAATGCGGCTGTCGCTCCGCCGGTGGCGACGATCGTCCAGTCGGGCGCCGACGCGGCGATGAGTGTGGCCGTACCGATACCCCCGGTGCCGCCTGCTGCGCCGAACAAGCGGGCGCGACGACGGGCCCGGCGCTTCTTGCGACGAAGTCGCGCCGCGGGATCACGCCAGCGGCGGGCAGCATCGACCGCAGCGCCCGTGGCGTCTCTGAGCACGGCAGCGGGGGGGGCGGGGAATGTTGACGCCCCGGCCCGGGCGCGGGGGGTGATGGGGGGGGGGACGTTGGGGGGGGGGGGGGGGTTTAAAAAAATACGCACCCCCCAGACA
>NZ_JBHWWX010000063.1:0-15282 GCF_042730335.1 Rhodococcus sp. NPDC060084 | reverse complement strand
TTGTATGTGCTCGATGCGCGCTTGCAGCCGGTGCCGATCGGTGTTCCGGGTGAGTTGTATCTTGCGGGTGCGCAGCTTGCCCGTGGGTATTTCGCCCGGCCTGATCTGACGGCGGAGCGGTTTGTGGCGTCGCCGTGGGGTGACGGCGAAAGGTTGTACCGCACGGGTGATCTGGTGGCGTGGACGAGTGACGGTGAGCTCGAGTATTTGGGTCGTACCGACTTCCAGGTCAAGGTTCGTGGTTTCCGGATCGAACTCGGTGAGATCGAGTCGGCGCTGCGGCGGATGGACGACATTCGTGACGTGGCTGTGGTTGCTCGTGAGAGTGAGCGTGTGGGTACCCGTGTGGTTGCGTATCTGGTTCCTCGGCCGGGTATCGATCTCGATACCGGGGAGGTTGCATTCGCGCTGGGTCGGAGTGTGCCGGCGTATATGGTGCCGTCGGCTTTTGTGGTGCTCGAGGGGTTGCCTCTCAATGCTAATGGCAAGTTGGATCGTAGGGCGTTGCCGGATCCGGTGTTCGAGGCGACAGCGTTCCGGGCGCCTGGGTCCAGGATCGAACAGGTCATCGCGGACGTGTTCGCCGAAGTTCTGGATGTCGACAAGATCGGCGCGACCGACGATTTCTTCGCGCTCGGTGGGGACAGCATCGTCTCGATCCAATTGGTGTCGCGGGCAAAGGCCCGAGGTGTGCACTTCACGCCGCGAGACGTGTTCGGCCGTCGTTCGGTTGCGGGCCTCGCCGAAGTGGCCACGTGGGAAGAGAGCACCGGGCCCGCGTCGCTCGACGAGTTGCCGGGCGGTGGAATCGGCGAGGTTCCGCTCACGCCGGGTATGCGCGAAGTGCTGAGCCGGCCGGGTGGCTTCGACCACGCCGCACAGACCGTCGCCGTGGAGATCCCGTCGGATATCGACCGGAATGCACTCGAGCGCGCGATCGGCGTCGTGGTGGATCACCACGATGCACTGCGTTCGGCCCTCGAAGGTGGCGCCGAGGGTGGACCGATGCTGCGCGTGCGCAGTGCAGGCACCGTCGATCCGGCGCAACTGCTCGCCAGGGTCGAGGCTCCAGCCGATACCGACGATGCCCGGATCGCCGAGATCGCACGACCACACCTCGACTCCGCTCTCAGGGCCCTCGATCCGTACGCCGGGTCGATGCTGCGTCTCGTCTGGCTCGATTTCGGCCCGGGCGAGCGAAAGGGAATCCTGCTCCTTGTCGCACACCGTCTGGTGGTCGACGACGGTTCGTGGCGCATCATCCTTCACGACCTCGGTCTGGCATGGGAGCAGATCGCCGCGGGACAGGAACCGCGACTTCCCGCCGTCGGCACGTCACTGCGCCGGTGGGCGCACGGCGTTCTCGAAGTCGCACCCGAACACAGATCCGAGTTGTCCTGGTGGGAGCGCGCATTGGACGGACCGGACCCCGAAATGGGGATGAGACCGTTCGATCCGGCCGTCGATACGACTTCGACGGTGCAACGGCTGGAGGTGTCCGTTCCTGCCGCCGACACCGACGCGCTGCTGACCTCGGTGCCGGCGCTGTTCAATGGCGCGGTCACCGACGGCCTGATGACGGCCCTCGGTTTGGCATTGGTGCGCTGGCGCCGCGATCGTGGTGTGGAGTCGTCGTCCGCGCTGGTCCGGCTCGAGGCCGACGGACGTGCGGACACCGCGGTGGCCGGCGCCGACCTGCAACGAACCGTGGGTTGCTTCACCGCTGCGTATCCGGTGCGAGTCGAACTTGCCGGTGTGGATATCGACGAGGCGTTCGCGGGTGGGCCGGCCATGGGTGCGGCGATGAAGGCAGTCAAGGAGCAGTTGCGGGCCGTTCCTGCCGGCGGGACCGGCTTCGGCGTGTTGCGGCATCTCGATCCAGAGGCACGGGATCGCCTGGCATCGGTTGAGCGGTCGCCGCAGGTGCGTTTCAGCTACCTGGACCGGCGGTCGCGCCCGGACGCAGGGCAGGGCGCGACCGAGTCCGTCTGGACACCGACAGGTGCCCTCGGCGAACTGGAAGTGCATCTGTCCACCGCGATTCCGGCCGACGTCAGCGTCGATATCGAGGCTGTGATCTCGGACGGCTCCGATGGCACGCGCCTCGATACGACGATCGCGTTCCCAGCCGGGTTGTTCGACCGTGACGATCTCGACGAACTGTCGCAGCATTGGCTGGAAGCGCTCGATGCGCTTGCACGGCAGGGGTCTTCGCCCGGTGCCGGTGGGCTGACACCGTCGGATCTCCCTCTCGTCGACCTCGACCAGAGCGATATCGAGATCTGGGAGCAGCGATACCCGTCGCTCACGGACGTGTGGTCGCTGTCGCCGTTGCAATCAGGTTTGCTCTTCCACGCTTCGATGACGGCCGACGAACGCACCGATGTCTATACGATGCAGGCGGTCCTCGATCTCGGCGGCGACGTCGATCCCGATCGTCTGCGACGCGCGGGACAAGCCCTGCTCGACAGACACAGGAATCTGCGGGCCGTGTTCGTCACCGACGAGGCAGGCCGATCGCTGCAACTCGTTCTCGACGAGGTCGAGTTGCCTTGGCAGGTCATCGAAGCGAGCGATCTCTCCGGCCGTGCCGGTGAGAGTGGGGTGCCGGCGCTGCTGGCCGAGGAACAGGCTCGGCGTTTCGACATGGAGCGTGCGCCTCTCATTCGGTTCCTCCTCGTGAAGTCGCACGAGGACAGCTATCACCTGGCCGTCACCGCCCACCACATCCTTCTGGACGGCTGGTCGATGCCGTTGCTCATGCAGGACCTCATGGCCCTGTACGTGCTGCGCGGCAACCGTGCGGCCCTGCCACCCACGCGTTCCTACGCGGACTTCCTCGCGTGGCTCGAGCAGCAGGACCATGCCGCGTCGCTGGAGAGGTGGGCCGAGGCGATGGGCGGCATCTCGGAACCGACGATTGTCGCTCCGGTCCAGCGGGACGCGGACAACGACACGATGTCGAAGATGTCGGTCCTCGTCGACACCGACCGAACAGCGCGGCTGACCGCGCTCGCCACCGAAAGCGGCGTCACGGTCAACACACTCGTCCAGGCTGCGTGGGGCGTTCTACTGGGCAGGATCACAGGGCGCTCCGACGTCGTGTTCGGTGCGACCGTCTCGGGTCGCCCCGCAGACCTGCCGGGCGTGGAGACGATGGTGGGCCTGTTCATCAACACACTGCCCGTGCGGGTCCGGATCCACCCGGACGAACCCGTAGTGCAGATGCTGCGCCGCGTGCAATCGGAACAAGCCGACCTGCTGGATCACCACTACGTCGGGCTGTCGGAGATCGAGCAGCGGATCGGGACTCCGATCGGGTTCGATTCGTTGCTGGTGTTCGAGTCGTATCCGATCGACAGGGAGGCGTTGACCGACGCGGCCGGATCCCTCGACGGTATGACGATCACCGACGTGGTCCTCGACGATGCCACGCACTACCCGATCACCCTGATGGCCGTTGCGGATCGACAACTCGAGCTGACGTTCAAGTACCTGGAGAGGTTCTTCGACGAGGCAGGGATCGGACGGATCTCGGAACAACTCGTGCGTGTGCTGGATTCGTTCGTGTCCGAGCCGGAAGGAGTTGTCGGCGACATCGACCTGGTCGATGCGGACGAACGCGCACGTCTTGTCGCCGAGTCCGGACCGTCCGCAGGCGCCGTCGACACCGGAGCGCGGACACTCGCCACGGTCCTGGCGGAGGTGGTCGAAGAGGATCCGTCGGCCCCCGCGCTCGCGGTGCCGGCAGATCCGTCGGTCGGAGGCGAGGGCACAGAAATCCCGTATCGGGAACTCGACGCGCGCTCGTCGCGTCTCGCCAGGTTCCTCATCGCCCGCGGAGTCGGCACCGGCGACGTGGTCGCGGTCGCGATGCCTCGATCGGTGCAGTCGGTGGTCGCTGCGTGGGCGGTCGTCAAGACCGGCGCTGCCCTTGCCATGATCGACCCCGGCGGAGAGATGCCGCGCCAGTCGGAGGGAACCGTGGTGACCCTCACTGTTACCGGCGTTTCCTCGCCCGATGGTGAACGGATCGTCGTCGACGATCCGGGTGTGCGCGACGAACTGGCCGCTCTGCCGTCGGATCCCGTGACGTACAGCGACAGAATAAGGCCGGTCGGTGCGAACGACCCCGCAGTCGTCACAGCATCGAAGACGTTCACCAACGAGGAACTGATCGACCGTATCGGGTCGCTGCGTGAGAAGTACGGGCTGACGTACGAGTCCAGAAGCGCCGTTGTGGGCAGTGTCGACATCGAGGTCGTGGCACTCGAACCCCTGGTCGTGACCGCGACAGGCGCTGTGGTCGTAGTCGTACCCGCGGACGCCACATCGGGTCCGGGCCTCGACGGGGTGCTGTACGGCCAGTGGGTGACGCACGTCCATCTGCCGGGCGCGTCGCTGGGCACGTTGGAACCGGGGACACTCGAGGATCTCGCAGCCGTCGTCGTGCTCGACGACGTATCCGGGGTACCGCTGGAGGAGTGGGCTGCCGCGCATCGCGTGTACCAGCTTCCCGACCTGGGCTGATTCCGGTGGGGCCGATTCGTCCTCGGCCCCACCAGTGGCCCGGATCCGGGCCGGCCGGGGGCACTGCGGGTAACGTCAGGGCCTGCGCCGGGGATGACCAGGAAGATTACTTTCGAGTAGAGTCGCCCGTTTCGGGGCGGCGAAGTGCTTGTTCGATTACGGGCGCGACCACTGAATTATCTGAAGCGAAGGGTGTGGGCTTTTCATGTCACGACACGACGGCAGTTCGAACGAGGCCACCCCGGTGAACGCATCTCGATCGGCACGTCCGGAGTCCCGCGACGAGGCAGTCCCCCGTACCGGCGCGCACAACCAGCGACCCCAGCGGGCACCGCGCGCCGAGCGTGCACCGCGGCCTGCGCGCGGAAACCGCGCGCAGGGTCGGCGGGGTGTGTTGTTGCCGCAGCTGCTCGTGTCGGCGGTGGAATCGCGCGGAGATGCGGTGGCGGTGGTCGCGCCCGAGGGCTCGTTGTCGTATCGCGAGCTGGACGAGGTGTCGTCGCAGTGGGCGCGGTGGCTGATCGGCCGGGGTGTGGGGCCGGGGGATGCGGTGGTCGTAGCGGTGCCGCGTTCGTTGCTGTCGGTGGTGGTGTTGTGGGCGGTGGCGAAGTCGGGGGCGACTTTCGTGCCCGTGGATCCGGGTTATCCGGCTGAGCGCGTGCACTTCATGGTGTCCGACTCCGGCGCGGTGTTGTGTCTGTCGGCGGGGTCGTCGGTGCCGACAGTGTCGTCGGTGGCGGGGTCGGTGCCGGTGGTCGCTGTCGACGACGTGTCGGTGGTCGCGCAGGTGCAGGAGTTGTCGCCTCGGCCGGTGTCGTACGCGGATCGGGTGCGCTCGCTGGAGGCGTCGGATGCGGCGTGGATGATCTACACCTCGGGTTCGACTGGCCGGCCGAAGGGCGTGGTGGTATCGCATTCGGGTGTCGGTGGAGTGATTTCGGCTGAGCGTGAGCATTTCGGGGTCGAGTCGTCGTCTCGGGTGTTGCATGTGTGTTCGCCGAGTTTCGATGTGTCGTTGCTCGAGCTGGGTGTGGCTTTCTCGGCGGGTGCGACCGTCGTGGTGGCGCCCGCCGGTGTCGGTGGTGGAGGCGAGCTGGCGGACGTGATTGTGGCGCAGTCGGTGTCACATGTGCTGATGACGCCGGGTGCGTTGGGATCGATGGATCCCGCCGGTATGGATTCGTTGCGTGTGGTGGTGGTTGCCGGCGAGTCGTTCGCGCCGGAGTTGGTGCGGCGGTGGGCGGTCGAGGGTCGCCGATTCTTCAATGCATATGGACCGACGGAGACGACGATCCTGGCGAGCTCGGGGGAGTTGGTGCCGGGTGCGCCGGTGACGATCGGGTCGGCGATCGCGGGGGTGGGGTGTTTTGTCCTCGACGAGCGTCTGCGTCCGGTTCCCGAGGGTGTGGTCGGCGAGTTGTATGTGGCGGGGGCGCAGGTGGCGCGGGGTTATCACGGGCGAGAGGCGCTGACCGCGGCGCGGTTCGTGGCCGATCCGTTCGGTGCGGGTGGGCGCATGTACCGGACCGGGGATTTGGTGCGCCGCGACGCCGACGGAGTGTTGGAGTATGTGGGGCGCAGCGATTTCCAGGTGAAGATTCGGGGATTCCGGGTCGAGTTGGGCGAGATCGATGCGGTGTTGTCGTCGTTGCCCGAGGTGGGGTTTGCGGTAACGGTGGGGGCATCGTTGCCGTCGGGCGAGTCGGCGTTGGTGGCATATGTGGTGCCGGCGCCGGGGGCCGCGCTCGAGGGTGATCGGGTGCGCGCGGCTGCGGCGGAGGTGTTGCCGGCATTCATGGTCCCGTCGTTGGTGGTGGTTCTCGATGCGGTGCCGTTGACGGCGGTGGGGAAGGTGGACCGGGCGGCGTTGCCGGAACCGGTGTTCGAGGTGCGGGAGTACCGGGCGCCGCGGACGCCGACCGAGGAATTGGTGGCGTCGGAGGTGGCGCAGGTGCTGGGTCTCGAGCGGGTCGGATTGGACGACTCGTTCGTGGATCTGGGTGGCAATTCTCTGGCAGCTACGCGGTTGGTGGCACGGTTGTCGGCGCGGGTGGGGCGTCGGGTGGCGGTGCCGGTAGTGTTCGAGACGTCGTCCGTGGAGGAGCTGGCGGCGCGGGTGTCGGAGGCCGGTGGGGGACCGGGTGTGGTGCTGTCGGCGCGGGAACGTCCGGGCCGGGTGCCGTTGTCGTTGGCGCAGCAGCGGATGTGGTTCCTCAACCGGTTGGATCCGGTGTCGGCGGTCAACAATATTCCGGTGGCGATCAGGTTGTCGGGCTCGTTGGATGTCGACGCGTTGCAGGCCGCGGTGTCGGATGTGGTGGCGCGGCACGAGTCGTTGCGGACGGTGTATCCGGAGGTCGATGGGGTCGGCTTCCAGGAGATCCTGTCCCCATTGGAGGCCGTGGTCGAGGTTCGTCCGGAAACTGTTGCGGCCGAGGAGGTCCCGGCACGTGTCGCGGAGGTTGTGACTACCGGTTTCGATGTGACGCAGCAGGTTCCGATCCGGGTGCGGTTGTTGCGGGTCGCGCCGGACGAGCACATTCTGGTTGTGGTGGTTCATCATATTTCCGGCGACGGGTTCTCGATGGGGCCGTTGACCCGGGATGTGGTCACGGCGTATGCGGCGCGGGCTGCGGGCGCGGTCCCGGGGTGGTCGGTTTTGGAAGTCCAGTATGCGGATTACACGTTGTGGCAGCGTGAGGTTCTCGGTGACGAGTCGGATCCGGAGTCGCTGCTTGCGCGGCAAACCGAGTTCTGGCGCAGTGCTTTGGCGGATCTGCCGGAGGAGTCGACGTTGCCGGGGGATCGGCCTCGTCCGGTGGTGTCGAGTTACCGGGGCGCCTCGCATGGGTTCGTGATCGATGGTCGTGTTCGTGCGAGCATCACCGATCTTGCCCGACGCAGTGGCGCAACCGAATTCATGGTCGTCCATGCTGCTCTGGCGGTGTTGCTGTCGCGGTTGGGTGCGAGTTCCGATGTTGCGATCGGCACCCCGATTGCGGGTCGTGGTGAGGCTGCGCTCGATGATCTGGTGGGTATGTTCGTCAATACGTTGGTGTTGCGGACGTCGGTTGATGGTGGGGTGTCGTTCGGGGAGTTCCTCGATGAGGTCCGCCGGGCGGATCTCGATGCGTTCGCCCATGCCGATGTGCCGTTCGAGCGGTTGGTGGAGGTGCTCGATCCTGCGCGTTCGCAGGCGCGTCATCCGCTGTTCCAGGTGATGCTGACTTTCCAGAATATGGCGGACGCGCATCTCGAGCTGCCCGGTCTGAGTGTCTCGGGTGTGGACTTCGATGCGCAGATCGCCAAGTTCGATCTGCAGTTGACGTTGTCGGAGGGGTTCGCGGAGGACGGTTCGCCGGACGGCTTCCGCGCGGAGTTCACCTATGCCACCGAGCTGTTCGATGCTTCGACGGTGGAGACGTTCGCGGATCGGTTCGTGCGGATCCTCGAGGCGGTGGTGTCTGATCCGGCGCTGCGGGTCGGCGATATCGATTTGCTGGGCGCCGATGAGCGTATTGCGGTGCTCGAGCGGTGGAACGATACGTCGCATCCGGTGCCGGAGTCGACGTTGCTGGACCGGTTCGATGCGCAGGTCCTTTCGAATCCCGACGCGATTGCGGTGGTGTTCGAAGACGAGTCGTTGACGTATGCGCAGTTCGATGCGCGGGTCAATCGGCTTGCGCGGTATCTGATCTCGCGGGGTGTGGGTCCGGAGACGACGGTGGGGCTGGCGGTGCGCCGGTCGTTGGATCTGCTGGTGGGGATGTATGCGATCGTGCGGGCGGGCGGCGCCTATGTGCCGATCGATCCGGATCAGCCTGCCGAGCGTAATGGTTTCATTGTGGAGTCGGTGTCGCCGGTGTTGGTGGTGTCGACGACGCGGGACGGGTTCGAGCTTCCCGAGTCCGAGTTCGGGTCCGGGTCGGTTCCGGTGGTGTCGATCGACACTCTGGATCTTTCGGGCGTTGCGGCCGGTCCGGTGTCGGATGCGGAGCGGATTTCGCCGTTGCGGCCGTCGAATACGGCGTATGTGATTTTCACGTCGGGGTCGACGGGCCGGCCGAAGGGTGTGGCGGTTTCGCATTATTCGGTGGTCAATCAGGTGTCGTGGTTGGTAGCCGAGTACGGGCTGTCGCCGGAAGATGTGGTGTTGCAGAAGACGCCGTTTACGTTCGATGTGTCGGTGTGGGAGTTGTTCGGCGGGTTGGCAGCGGGTGCGCGTGTGGTGATCGCGAGCACCGACGGACATCGGGATCCGGCGTATCTTGCTCGCGTGATCCATCGGGAGCGGATCACTGCGACGTCGTTCGTGCCGTCGATGCTTGCGGTGTTCGCTGCTGTCGCCACGCGCGAGGAGTGCGCGTCGTTGCGTGTGGTTCTTGTTGCGGGTGAAGCGTTCCCTGCGGCTTTGGCCGATCAATGCGCTGCCCTCGGGCTACCTCAGCTCCATAACCTCTACGGCCCGACCGAAGCGACAGTGCATGTCACGGCGTCGCCGGTCGACGGAGTCGGCACCGGTGCCGTCCCGATCGGGACACCTGTATGGAACACCGGGACCTACGTGCTGGACCAGCGACTCGTACCGGTACCGGTCGGAGTCGTGGGAGAGCTGTACCTCTCGGGTGCGCAGATCGCGAGGGGATACTTCGGGCGTACAGGAATGACGGCGGAGCGGTTCGTGGCGTCGCCGTTCGCTGCGGGTGAGCGCCTCTACCGCACCGGTGATCTTGTCCGGTGGAACAGTGACGGCGAACTGGAGTACATCGGTCGTACCGACTTCCAGGTGAAGTTGCGGGGTCTGCGGATCGAGCTCGGTGAGATCGAGGCGGCGCTGGCAGCGCACGAATCGATCACCCAGGCTGCGGTCGTGGTGTCGACCGCCGGTCTCGGGGACCAGCTCGTGGGATATGTGGTGCCCGTCGCGGGGGCCACGGTGGATCGTGACGAGTTGGCCGAGTTCGTCTCGGGGCTGTTGCCGGCGTACATGGTGCCGTCGGTGTTTGTGGTGCTCGACGAGTTCCCGTTGGGTTCGTCGGGCAAGCTGGACCGTAAGGCGTTGCCTTCCCCTGTCTTCGGAGATCGCGAATCCCGCGATCCCGCAACCGAATCCGAGATCGCGATCGCGAAGGTATGGGGCGAGGTCCTCGGAATCGATCGAGTCGGTGCGGAGGATTCGTTCTTCGCGCTCGGTGGCAACTCTCTGGTCGCTACCCGGGTGATCGCCCGAGTCAACGAGGCCCTCGGTTCTTCACTGGCGATCCGTGAATTGTTCGAGGAGCCCACCGTCGCCGGCCTCGCAGCGCGTATCGACGCGGGTCCCGTCGCATCCGGGAGGCCGGAACTCGTGGCGAGAACCCGCCCCGAACGGATTCCGCTGTCCCTTCCTCAGCAGCGAATATGGGTGCTGAACCAGCTCGACCCCACGTCCGGCTCCTACAACATCCCGCTCGGCATCCGGTTGCGTGGCGAACTCGATGTCGCGGGCCTGGGTGCGGCGGTGCGTGATGTCGTCGAACGTCACGAGGCACTGCGCACCGTGTACCCGCACGACGAACACGGCCCTCGGCAGCAGATCGTTCCGGCCACCACGGTGGAGGACCTGACGGTGGTGACCGCAGCCTCGGAGCAAGAGGCATTCGAGACCGTGGCGGAGGTCGCCGGGCGCGGATTCGACGTCACCACCGAGGTGCCTGTTCGAGGTCTTCTCGTAACGCTCGGTCCGGACGACCACGTGCTCGTGCTTGTCGTGCACCATATTTCGGCAGACGGTGCGTCGCTGCCTGCGCTGGCCCGCGACCTCATGGGCGCATACATCGCCAGGGCGGCAGGAACGGCCCCGGCCTTGCCTCCGCTCGAGGTGCAGTACGCCGACTTCGCGCTCTGGCAACAGGAGGTACTGGGCGACGCCGACGATCCCGACTCGCCCGCCGGGGTTCAACTGGCCTACTGGCGTGAGAGGCTCGCGGGCATACCGGATCTGCTCGACCTGCCCACCGATCGTCCGCGTCCCGCCCAGGCGAGCGGCCGGGGTGCAACCACGACGATCGAGGTGTCGGCGCAGACCCATGCCCGTCTCGACTCACTCGCCGGGTCGCGCCGGGCATCCCTGTTCATGGTGGTGCACGCCGCTCTCGCCGTCCTCCTCTCCCGGCTGAGCAACTCCCGCGATGTGGTCGTCGGTACCGCGGTGGCGGGCCGTGGCGCCCGAGCACTGGACGACGTGGTCGGCATGTTCGTCAACACGCTCGCGCTGCGCACGGACGTCGATCCGGCCACGGCCTTCGAGTCGCTGCTCGACGCAGTGCGATCCGGTGACCTCGAAGCGTTCACGCACGCGGACATTCCGTTCGAGCGTGTCGTCGACGAATTAGGGATCGCTCGGTCGTCCGCTCGTCATCCCGCGTTCCAGACCGTCCTGTCGTTCCAGAACCTCGAGCAGGCACGGATGGAACTGCCCGGTCTGACGGTCGACACGATCGGCACAGGGGAACTCGCGGCCAAGTTCGACCTGCAGGTCACCGTCGAACCTCACGACACCCCGGAGGGAACGCCGGCAGGCATGTCGGTAGCACTGACCTACGCGACCGATCTGTTCGACGAGGGCACCGTGGATGCGTTCGCCCGTCGTTTCGTGGCTCTCTTGGACAAGGTGGCTGCGGATCCCGCGGCGATCGTCGGAGACATCGAACTCCGCACGGAGGACGAGATCACAGCGGTGACAGGCAGCGCTCCGCGTCAGGACACCACGACGGTGCAGGACGCCGACGTCACCATCGCGCAGGAGTTGCGCGTCGCCGTCGAGTCCGATCCCGATGCGCCGGCAGTGGTGGTGGGCGACGTCGAGTCGACCTACGGCGAGGTCGAACAACGCTCGTCGCAGTGGGCTCGCTACCTGATCGCCCTCGGAGCCGGCCCGGGGGAGACGGTCTGCGTCGATCTGCCTGTAGGCATCGACTTGGTGATCGCTGCGTGGGCAGTGGTCAAGTCGGGTGCGGCACTGGCAGTCGGGTCGTCGGAGGCTGCCCGCTGGGTACTGACGACCACCGACCGCGACGTTCACGGCTCCGGCCGACGACTGGCTATGGACGCATCGGACCTGGTCTCGGAGGTGTCCGGCCTCTCGGCGCGGACGATTGCCTACACCGAGCGGACCGCCGTACCGAGTCTCGGGGATGCGGGGATCCGCTTCCCGGACACCGCGCTCTCCCAGGGAAGGGCGGTCGCGCTCCTCCGCAACGGTATCGTCGGCAAGGAGTTGACCTACGACGCAAGGATTCTCGTTGCCGGTCCGGACGCGAATCGGTGGGTGCTCCATGCCGTACTTGCTGCCGCCCTCGCGGGTGCCGTAGTGGTGATGGCGGACAACGCGTCCGATGTCGCCCATCTCGCGGAGGAAGAGTGGGTGACCCACGCGTTCGTGCCCCGCGATGCGGTGGATGCCCTGGCAACGTGCGCCGACCTCGAGACGGTGTTCGTGACCGACGGCGAAGACGTGAGCGCGCCGTCCGATGCGGCGTGGGTTCTCAGCCCGTCCAGAGATCCCTGGGCCACGGGTCGGTGAGGGACGCCATGGGAGCCGGGGCCGGCGGTCACTCGGGAGGACATGATTTGCACCCTGAACAGGAAGAACGCCAAATTTCCTTGTGTTGCGGGGGCTCTCGCGAGGTCATCCCAACGGGTGCGACCCACCAGTAGCCGTAACATGACCCCCGGCCCACGATGCTCTATTGGGCAGCTGACGACTGTCCGGTAACCAACGGGCGGCGACGGCCGAAACGGAGATATGAGGGAAGCGAGACCAGTGGTGAGTGAAGCCTCGCGCAAGGCCGGCATGCAGCAAGGGGACGGCGTCGCACGGGAAAACGTCGGCGAACCCGAGAGTGGGCGGCCGCCAGTGTCCGAACGTGGACGGGAGCGTCGACGTCCCGCACGTCGGCGGGGTTCGCGCGCGATACTTCTGCCGCAGTTGCTTGGGACCGCGGTGGAACGTAACCCTTCTGCTCCCGCGGTGATGTTCGAGGATCGCTCGTGGACGTACGCGGAAATCGACGCCGACTCTTCGCGCCTCGCGCGAGCGTTGATCGACCGTGGACTCGGCCCCGAAGACATTGTCGCAATCTCGCTGGCCCGGTCGTTCGAGTCCGTGCTGGCCATCTGGGCGGTGGCGAAGACCGGTGCGGCCTTCGTTCCGGTAGATCCGAACTACCCTCCCGATCGCGTCGCGTACATGCTCGCGGATTCGGGTGCGGCGATCGGGCTTACGCTCGCGGCGACGGTGTCGTCGCTGCCGGACACCGTGGAGTGGCTCGCGCTCGACGACCCGCAATCGAGGGCCGAAGTGGAAGCGCTGTCGCCCGCTCCGGTGTCCTTCGACGAGCGCGTGAGTGTCCTGCGACCCGAGAACCCGGCGTACGTCATCTACACCTCGGGGTCCACGGGCCGCCCGAAGGGCGTTCCGGTGACGCACAGCGGTCTGTCCGACCTGGTACAAGAGATGGTGGACCGCTTCGGGGCCACTGCATCCTCCCGCACCCTTCACGTCGCCTCGCCCAGCTTCGACGCGTCGGTGCTCGAATGGCTGATGGCGATTTCCGTGAGTGCTGCCATGGTCGTCGCCCCGCCCGATGCGTTCGCCGGCGCCGAACTGACCGAGCTTCTTCGTCGTCACCGGGTGACCCACGCGCTGATTACGCCCGCGGTGTTGGCGTCGCTCGATTCCGAGGGACTCGACGGACTCGAAATGGTGGTGTCGGGCGGCGAGGCGTGCCCGCCGGATGTGGTGGAGCGGTGGGCACCGGGACGGCGGTTCCTCAACGCCTACGGGCCGACCGAAGCGACGATCATGACGCATTGCAGCGGTGCTCTCGAGCCGGGGGGGCCGGTGACCATCGGTACACCGGTGCGAAATCTGGGTGCGTACGTACTCGACAGCCGCCTGAATCCGGTCGCGCCCGGCGTTGCGGGTGAGCTGTATGTGTCGGGTCCCGCTCTTGCTCGTGGTTATCGGGGCAGACCGGGTCTGACAGCCGAACGTTTCGTTGCGGGTCCCGACGGAACGAGGCTCTACCGCACCGGTGATCTCGTCCGTGCGCCGCGTAGTGGCGACGACGAACTGATCTACCTGGGGCGCAACGATTTCCAAATCAAAATCCGCGGCCTTCGGGTCGAACTCGGTGAAATCGATGCCGCGCTTGCGACCTCCGATGGAGTCGATTTCGCGATCACTGTGGGCCGCGAGACGCCGGCGGGTGAGATGCGACTGGTGTCGTATGTGCATTCCGCGGGAGGTGTCGAGATCGATGCCGGAGAGATATCCGCAACGGTGTCGGAAAAACTTCCGGCGCACATGGTTCCGTCGGCGATCGTCGTGTTGGATGATGTGCCGTTGACGCCGTCGGGCAAAATCGATCGTGCGGCGTTGCCTGAGCCGGAGTCGGTTTCGGTGCAGTTTCGTCCACCCGCAACTGCGCTCGAGGTTGCCGTGGCGGAAGAGTTCGGCGCACTCCTCGGTGTCGAGTGCATCGGGCTCGATGACGACTTGTTCGCACTGGGTGGCAATTCACTCGTGGCGACCCGACTCGCCGCGCGCCTCGGTGAACGCCTCGGCACCCGCGTACCCGCGCGCCTGCTGTTCGAGCACTCCACGGTGGGAGAACTCGCGGCCCTGATCGAACCCCTCGCGGTAGGGAACGAGACCCCTCTCGTCGCGCAAACCCGTCCCGAGCTGGTGCCGTTGTCGCTGGCGCAGCAACGGATGTGGTTCCTCAACCGGTTGAATCCGGGGTCGGCGGCGAACAACATCCCGGTGGCGATCAGATTGTCGGGCTCGCTGGATGTCGACGCTTTGCAGGCGGCGGTGTCGGATGTGGTCGCGCGGCACGAGTCGTTGCGGACGGTGTATCCGGAGGTCGACGGGGTCGGTTTCCAGAAGGTGCTCGGTGCCGGCGATGCGGTCGTGGAGGTACGGGTCGAGGACGTGAGTGCCGACGATGCACCGGGGCGGGTCGTTGAGGCTGTGACTACCGGTTTCGATGTGACGCTCCAGGTTCCGGTGCGGGTGCGGTTGTTGCGGGTCGCGCCGCAGGAGCATCTGCTGGTGGTAGTGATTCATCATATTTCCGGTGACGGGTTCTCGATGGGGCCGTTGACCCGGGATGTGGTCACTGCGTATGCGGCGCGGGCCGCGGGCGCGGCCCCAGGGTGGTCGGCGCTCGAGGTACAGTACGCGGATTACTCGTTGTGGCAGCGTGAGGTACTCGGCGACGAGTCGGACCCGGAGTCGTTGGCAGCCAAGCAGATCGCGTTCTGGAAACAGTCTTTGGACGGCCTTCCCGATCAGCTGGACCTTCCGACCGACCGGCCACGGCCGGCGGAACAGTCCTTTGCCGGCGACGACGTCGAGTTCGACATCGACGCAGATCTGCATCGTAAGCTGGTCGAGCTCGCACGAGCGCGGAACTCGACGTTGTTCATGGCGGTGCATGCGGCTTTCGCTGTGTTGCTCGCGCGTTTGTCGGGTACCGAGGACATCACGGTCGGCACGCCGATTGCGGGTAGGGGACGTCGCGAGCTCGACGATCTGATCGGCATGTTCGTCAACACTTTGGTTCTGCGTTCCCACGTGGATGTGAGCGGTTCGTTCGATGCTCTGCTCGAGCAGACACGCGAGCGGGATCTCCAGGCGTTCGCGCATGCCGACGTTCCGTTCGAGCGTCTCGTCGAGGTACTCAACCCTGAACGGTCCACCGC
>NZ_JBHWWX010000062.1:0-15293 GCF_042730335.1 Rhodococcus sp. NPDC060084 | reverse complement strand
ACCGCAGGAAGGGCTTGCCGTTGCGTCGAGGGCGTCTGCTCAGAACGAATGCTCGGGACCGGGGAACGTGCCTTCGGCCACCTCGTGCGCGTACTGGGACGCTGCGCGACGCAGTTCGTCGCCGACAGCACCGAACTTCTTGACGAACTTCGCGGTCTTGCCGCTGGTGTAGCCCGCCATGTCCTGCCACACGAGAACCTGAGCGTCGCATTCGCTTCCGGCGCCGATGCCGACCGTCGGGATGGTGAGCTTGCCCGTGACCTGACCGGCCAGTTCGGCAGGCACCATCTCCATCACGACGGAGAATGCGCCGGCTTCCTGAACCGCCATCGCGTCGGCGACGAGCTGCTCGGCACCGTCACCGCGGCCCTGGACGCGGAACCCGCCGAGCGTATTGACCGACTGTGGGGTGAAACCGATGTGCGCCTGCACGGGGATGCCGGCCGCGGTGATCGCCGCGATCTGCGGGGCGACCCGTTCGCCGCCTTCGAGCTTGACGGCGTGGGCGCCGCCTTCCTTCATGAACCGGATGGACGTCGCGAGAGCCTGTTCGGGAGACGCTTCGTAGCTACCGAACGGCAGGTCCGCGATGACGAGAGCGTGCGGCGCGCCCCGCACGACGCCGCGGACCAGGGGGAGCAGTTCGTCGACGGTGACCGGAACGGTGGTGTCGTAGCCGTAGACGACGTTCGCTGCGGAGTCGCCCACGAGGAGGACCAGGATCCCGGCTTCTTCGAAGATTCGGGCCGAGGAGTAGTCGTAGGCGGTCAGTTCCGCCCAGCGGCGGCCTTCGGCCTTCATCGCCTGCAGGTGATGGACTCGAGTCTTGCGCTTGGGGGTATCGGCGGGAGCGGCGCCGCCGTATACGGACGTCATGTTGTCGGACATCGCTGTCCCTTTCTGCCTCGAGGCCCTAGGGGTCCCCGGGTTGGGTGATGACCGTCTCAGTGTGCCACCGCAGGTCGCTGCACAAACACCACGTGGCGGTGCGATTGGTCACAGCGTCGGCGCTCTGTCGGCTCATGGGACGATCGTCGGGTGTCGATTTCCCCCCGTATGCACGTTCTCCGCCTCATGTCGCTCGCCGTTGTCGCAGGTCTCGCCGTCCTGGGCTGCTCGGCGCCGGGCAACAGCACGCAGCCGCCGTCGGATGTCGCGGTGCCGGGCGAACTCGAGAAGTTCTACCGCCAGGCGGTGCGGTGGGAGTCGTGCGCGGGATACGGAACCGACGGTCGCTACCTTGCCCTCAACGGTGTGGAGTGCGCCCGGATCACGGTGCCGCTCGAGTACGACGATCCCGACGAACAGACCGTCTCGCTCGCGTTGTCGCGGTCCCGGGCCGGCGGGGACCGGATCGGTTCACTGCTGACGAACCCCGGCGGGCCGGGCGCGTCGGGGTTGTCGCTCGCGCTGGCCGGAGAAGGCACCCCGCTCGCCGAGCGCTTCGACGTCATCGGGATGGATCCGCGGGGAATCGGCGCCTCGGAACCGCAGATCGTGTGCCGCACGGACGCCGAGACCGACGCCGATCGCGCCCTCGACCCCGGCGACACCACCAGTGAGGGCATCGCGCGAGCCGAGAAACTCAATCGGGAGTACGCGGATCTGTGCGCCGAGCGCACCGGGCCGGAGGTGCTGGCGCACGTCGGCACCCGCGAGGTGGTGCGCGACATGGATGTCGTGCGCGGGGTGCTCGGCGACGATCAGCTCACCTACCTCGGCTACTCGTACGGCACCAGGCTCGGCGCGGAGTACGCCGCAGCGTTTCCCGACCGGGTGCGGGCGATGGTGCTCGACGGTGCCATCGACCCGGACCAGGATCCCGTCGAGGAGATCGTGTTGCAGGCGGAGGGCTTCCAGCGCGCGTTCGAGGAGTTCGCGCGCTACTGCGCCGACTACGACGGATGCCCGCTCGGCGACGATCCTGCGGCGGCAGTGGACCGGTTCCGCGCCCTCGTCGGCCCGCTGCTCGACACACCCGCGCCCACCACCGACCCCCGCGGCCTGAGCTACGGCGACGCGATCACCGGGGTCCAGCAGGGGCTGTACTCACCGTCCTTGTGGGGCTCGTTGCGCGGCGGACTGGACTCGCTTGCGAGCAGCGGTACCGGCGACACGCTCCTGCGGCTCGCCGACCTGTACGAGGGTCGCGGCGACGACGGCACCTACAGCAACATCACCGCCGCGTTCGACGCGGTGCGATGCGTCGACGACGTACCCGTCACCGACCGGGTGCTCGCCGGAGAACTCGACACCCGGTTCCGTGAGGCGGCGCCGTTCCTCGACGACGGGCGCGGCAACGGTTCCGCCGCTCTCGACACGTGTGCTTTCTGGCGCGTCCCGCCCACCGTGGACGGCGAGGATGCGGACCTGTCCGGTCTGGCTCCCGTGCTCGTGGTGTCCACTACCGCCGATCCCGCGACCCCGTATCTCGCGGGAGTCGAGCTCGCGGGTCATCTCGGCGGTGCGCTGCTGAGTTTCGACGGGACCCAGCACACGGTCGTGCTCGACGGCGAGAAATGCGTCGACGACGCTGTGACCAGGTATTTGATCGATCTCGAGGTCCCCGAAACCGATCCTCACTGCTGAATCCGGCACGATGTGAGCGACACGCCACTGTCCCAACGCGCGTATGTAACACGGAATTAACGGATGATGCCTACTCTCGCGGATATGGATCGCCAGAAGGAGTTCGTGCTCCGCACCCTCGAAGAGCGCGACATTCGGTTCGTTCGTCTCTGGTTCACCGACGTCGTCGGCACCCTGAAATCCGTGGCGATCGCCCCGGCCGAACTCGAGGGAGCCTTCGAAGAGGGCATCGGGTTCGACGGTTCGGCGATCGAGGGATTCTCCCGGATCTCGGAAGCCGACATGGTCGCCCGCCCCGACGCGACAACCTTCCAGGTGCTGCCGTGGACCGACGACCGGGGCCACCAGTACTCCGCGCGCATGTTCTGCGACATCACCATGCCGGGTGGAACGCCCAGCTGGGCCGATCCGCGGCACGTGCTGCGGCGTCAGCTCAACAAGGCGTCCGACCTCGGCTTCAGTTGCTACGTGCATCCCGAGATCGAGTTCTTCCTCGTGGAGAACGGCGAAGAAGGTGCCCCGCCGGTGCCCGCCGATACGGGCGGTTACTTCGACCAGTCCGTCCACCGGTCCGCCCCGCACTTCCGGCGCCACGCCATCGACGCGCTCGAGTCGATGGGTATCTCGGTGGAGTTCAGCCACCACGAGACGGCTCCCGGCCAGCAGGAGATCGACCTGCGATACGCCGACGCGCTGTCCATGGCGGACAACGTCATGACCTTCCGCTACGTGGTCAAGGAGATCGCGATGCAGGAGGGCGTGCGCGCCACCTTCATGCCGAAGCCGTTCCGCGAGCACGCGGGCTCGGCCATGCACACCCACATGTCGCTGTTCGAGGGCGAGACCAACGCCTTCCACGACCCCGACGACCCGCTGCAGCTCTCGGCGACCGGCAAGGCGTTCATCGCCGGCATCCTCGAGCATTCCGGCGAGATCAGCGCCGTCACCAACCAGTGGGTCAATTCCTACAAGCGTCTCGTGCACGGCGGCGAAGCGCCGACCGCGGCGTGCTGGGGACCGTCGAACCGCTCGGCTCTGGTCCGTGTCCCGATGTACACGCCCAACAAGGCGTCGTCGCGCCGGGTGGAGATCCGCACCCCGGACTCCGCGTGCAACCCGTACCTGTCGTTCGCGTTGCTGCTCGCGGCGGGCATGCGCGGCATCGAGAAGGGATACGAACTCCCTCCCGAGGCCGAGGACGACGTGTGGTCGCTGACGTCGGCGGAGCGTCGCGCGATGGGGTACCGCGAGCTGCCCACCGATCTCGACATCGCACTTCGTGAGATGGAAAAGTCCGAGCTGGTCGCCGAAACGCTCGGCGAGCACGTGTTCAACTATTTCCTGCGGAACAAGTGGCGCGAGTGGGAGAACTACCGTAGCCAGGTCACGCCTTTCGAGCTCGAGCAGTACCTGGGGCTGTAATCGGCCGGCGATGGCGGATGATGTGGTGGTGAAACCGCCGACTTCTCGTTCCACTGTCCCGGCTCCCGGTCGGCTCGGCCTCGTCGAGCCGACCGCGCCAGAAGAGCTGCAACGGCTCGGCTGGAACGACGCCGACAGCGTCGAACTGCTGTGGGCGCTGTCCCGCGCCGCCAATGCGGATCTGGCGCTGCGGACCCTGGCGCGCCTCGCAGACAGTCTCGGTGACGACGGCTGGGCCGAACTCGATGCCGCGCTGCGTGCCGACAAGGGCCTTCGCGGCCGGCTGTTCGGCCTGTTCGGGGCGTCGTCCGCGTTCGGTGACCACGTGGTCGCGAATCCTGCCTGCTGGCGGCTGCTCGAAGGTTCCCTGGATCTGCCCGACAAGCACACCTTCACCGCGAGGATGCTCGACAGCGTCGGCGGGTATCCCGAGCCGGGCGGTCGCGTCGGCCGCCTGCTCTACCGCGCAGAGATCACCGGGCCCGCGGCAGTTGCGGCCTTGCGGACCGCCTATCGCGACCAGCTCATGATCATCGCGGCGGCCGACCTCGCCGCGACCGTCGAGAACGAGCCGGTCGTTCCGTACCTCGAGGTCGGGGCGCTGCTCGCCGACCTCGCCGACGCCGCCCTCACCGCGGCTCTCGCGGTCGCCGTGACGACGGTGGTTCCCGACGAGCCGTGCCCGATCCACCTGGCGGTCATCGCCATGGGTAAATGCGGAGCGCGGGAACTGAACTACGTGAGCGATGTCGACGTGGTCTTCGTCGCCGAACCCGCGGATGCGCGCGCAAGCCGGATCGCGGGCGAAATGATGCGTATCGGCACCTCCGCCTTCTTCGAGGTCGATGCCGCGCTGCGCCCGGAAGGCAAGAGCGGTGAGCTGGTGCGCACCCTCGAGTCGCACATCGCGTATTACAACCGGTGGGCCAAGACGTGGGAGTTCCAGGCGCTCCTCAAGGCCCGGCCGATGGCCGGCGACTTCGATCTCGGCCGCCGGTACGTCGAAGCGCTGAGCCCGATGGTGTGGACAGCCTCCGAGCGCGAGGACTTCGTCCCGGAAGTCCAGGCGATGCGCCGGCGCGTCGAGGACCTGGTGCCCGCAGAACTGCAGGAACGCGAACTCAAGCTCGGCCGCGGCAGCATCCGCGACGTCGAATTCGCCGTCCAGTTGCTCCAACTCGTACACGGCCGCGTCGACGAGTCGCTGCGGGTCCCGAACACGGTCGAGGCGCTCGGTGCGCTCGCCGACGGCGGCTACATCGGCCGCGACGACGCCGCGAACCTCCGCGCGTCGTACGAGTTCCTCCGGTTGCTCGAGCACCGCCTTCAGCTCCAGCGACTCAAGCGCACCCACACGCTGCCGCCCGCGGACGACCGGGAGGCGCTGCGCTGGCTCGCCCGTGCGTCGCACATGCGTGCGGACGGGCGGAAGGATGCGCTCGGCGTGCTCGAATCCGAGATCAAGCGCAACTCGTCGCGGGTGCGGAAACTGCACGCGAAACTGTTCTACCGGCCGTTGCTCGAGTCGGTGAGCAAGCTCGACAAGGAGGCCGTACGGCTCTCGCCCGACGCGGCCGTCCGTCAGCTCGCCGCCCTCGGGTACAGCGCGCCCTCGCACGCGCTCGACCATCTGACAGCCTTGTCCGGCGGCGCGTCCCGTAAGGCGCGGATCCAGGCGATGCTGCTTCCGCAACTGCTCGAATACCTCGCCGACACAGTCGATCCCGACGCCGGACTGCTGGCCTACCGCCGTTTGTCCGACGCGCTGTACGACACCGTGTGGTTCCTGCGGGTGCTCCGCGACGAGCCGGCGGTGGCGGAACGCCTCATGACGGTGCTCGGATCGTCGGCGTACGTGTCGGACCTGCTCGTGAAGTCGCCCGAGGTGCTGCGCTTGTACGCCGACGGCCCGAACGGTCCGAGGTTGCTCGAACCGAAGCCTCCGGAAGTCGCCCGCGCGCTGGTCGCGTCGTCGTCCCGCTACGGCGACCCGGCGCGTGCGATCCTCGCCGCCCGCTCGTTGCGCCGCGCCGAACTGGCCCGGATCGCGAGTGCGGACATCCTCGGGATGCTCGACGTCCCCCAGGTGTGCGAAGCACTGTCGACGGTGTGGTCCGGGGTGCTCGAGGCCGCACTCACCGCCGTCATTCGCGCGTCGGAAAGCTCACGGGGACCGGCCCCCGCGCGCATCGCCGTGATCGGGATGGGTCGTCTCGGAGGTGCCGAACTGGGCTACGGCTCCGACGCCGATGTGCTGTTCGTCTGTGAACCGCACGCGGACGCCGACGACACCGACGCCGTGAAATGGGCGACGACCGTTGCCGAACAGGTCCGCAAGTTCCTCGGCGCGCCGAGCACCGATCCGCCGCTCGAGGTCGACCTGAACCTGCGGCCGGAAGGCCGTAGCGGACCGCTGGTGCGCACGCTCACCTCCTATGAGGCGTACTACACCCAGTGGGCCGAGGTGTGGGAGGTGCAGGCGCTCCTGCGGGCGCACGCTGTCGCCGGCGACCCGGACCTGGGCACGCGCTTTCTGCGCATGATCGACAAGGTCCGCTACCCGGAGGGTGGGCTGTCCCAGGATGCGGTCCGCGAGATCCGCCGGATCAAGGCACGCGTCGATTCGGAGCGTCTGCCCCGCGGAGCCGACCCCGCCACCCACACGAAGCTGGGCCGCGGGGGACTTGCCGATATCGAATGGACGGTGCAGTTGCTGCAGTTGCAGCACGCGCACCACATCGGGGCGCTGCACAACACGTCGACGCTCGAGACCTTGGACGCGATCGGTGCGGCCGAGTTGATCAGCGCCGGGGATGTGGAGTTGCTGCGCGACGCGTGGATCACCGCCACCAGTGCACGCAACGCATTGGTGCTCGTGCGGGGTAAGCGCGCCGACCAATTGCCCGGCCCGGGAAGGCTTCTCACAGCGGTCGCGAGAGTGACAGGGTGGCAGGGCGAAGACGCCTCGGAGTATCTCGACCACTATCTGCGCGTGACCCGTCGTGCGCGAGCAGTGGTCGAGCGGGTGTTCGGTGCCTGACGGCGGCGGGGGTCAGTCGCAGAAGACGACCAGGGCAACCCCGCGCCAGACCTCCGTCTCGGTCTTGTCCCACTCTTCGGCGTCGGCGTCCCACGAGTATTCGACTTCGGTGTCGTAGCCGCGGTCGCGCTGCTCGGTCACGTTGCAGTTCCGCAGGGTGCTGCCCGCGCGGCTGAGGATGATGTATTCGACGCCGGCCTCGGACAGTGTTGCTTCGGCTTGCTCCTGGGACATTCCGACGGTCGAGATATCTGTCTGGGCACCGGCCACACCGGCGCCGATAGTGCTTATGAGCAGGGCGGCAGAGCATGCCGCAGCCCTGAGGATGTTTCTGCGCATCACGATCTCCTCCGGGAGACATGTCGTGCGGAGGTACTCGGCCGGGCACGAGCCCGGGTTCGACAGGGCCGAACGCGCAGGACGGTCTCGCACGACGACCGGATACGCAACGACAGGCGTCGCGTCGGCAACGGACGCGGCGACCGGAGAATCCGGTGCCGTGACGCAGGCGGCGTATCCCTGTCTTTGCCCCGACGCAAAGAAAACGTTCTCCATCACCTGAGGCGTGATCGAAGTCACCCTCACGGCACTACAAGGGTACGCCGGTGCGGCGGGTCCCCGCGCCGCTTCGCCTCGGCACCGGCCACACGGCCCCCACACGACGAAGCCACCCGCCGAAGTGCGACGGGTGGCTTCGGTGTCGCGGTGCCGTCCGGCGGCACCGTTCCCGGACGGCTCAGGCCAGATCGAACCGATCGAGATTCATCACCTTGGTCCACGCCTTCACGAAGTCCTGCACGAACTGCGGCTGCGCGTCGTCGGTGGCGTACGCCTGGGACAGCGCCCGCAGTTGGGAGTTCGCGCCGAACACCAGATCGACGGCGGTCGCCGTCCACTTGACCTCGTCGGTTCCGCGCGCGCGGCCCTCGTAAATCCCCTCCGACGACTCCGACACCTTCCACTCCGTGCCCATGTCGAGCAGATTACGGAAGAAGTCGGTGGTGAGCACCTGAGGCCGATCGGTGAGCACGCCGTGGTTGCTGCCGCCGTGATTGGTTCCGAGGGCACGGAGCCCGCCGACGAGCACCGTCATCTCGGGGGCGGTCAGTGTCAGGAAATTCGCACGTTCGAGGAGCAGCTTTTCCGGAGGAAGCTTCTCCCCGCCCTGCAGGAAATTGCGGAACCCGTCGCTCTTCGGCTCGAGCACCGAGAACGACTCGACGTCGGTCATCTCCTGGGACGCGTCCGTCCGGCCCGGAGCGAACGGCACCGTGATGTCGTGTCCGGCCGCCTTGGCTGCCTTCTCGACCGCAGCACTACCCGCGAGCACGATCAGGTCCGCGAGCGAGACCTTCTTGTTTCCCGTCGCCGAGCTGTTGAAGTCGTCACGGATGCGTTCGAGCACCGGCAACACCGCGTTCAGCTGGGCAGGTTCGTTGGTCTCCCAGTTCTTCTGCGGCTCGAGGCGGACACGTGCGCCGTTCGCGCCGCCGCGCATATCGGTGCCGCGGAAACTTGCCGCCGACGCCCACGCGGTGGCCACCAACTGCGGGATGGTCAGCCCGGAGTCGAGGACCGTGCTCTTGAGCGACGCGATCTCGTCGTCGCCGATCAGCTCGTGATCGACGTCGGGCACCGGGTCCTGCCAGAGCTGCGGCTCCGGGATCCACGGCCCGAGGTACCGCGAGAGCGGTCCCATGTCGCGGTGCAGCAGCTTGTACCAGGCCTTGGCGAACTCCGCTTCGAGTTCTTCGGGGTGGTCGAGCCAGCGCCGGGTGATCTCGCCGTAGATCGGGTCGTATCGCAGCGCGAGGTCGCTCGTGAGCATGCCCGGTGCATGCTTCTTCGACGAATCGAACGCATCGGGCACGATATCCGACCCGGCGTTGTCCTTCGGCGTCCACTGCCAGGCACCCGCGGGGCTCTTGGTCTTCTCCCACTCGAACCCGTACAGCATTTCGAGGAACGTGTTGTCCCACTTCGTGGGAGTAGGTGTCCAGGTGACCTCGAGGCCACTGGTGATCGTGTCGGGCCCCTTGCCCGTGCCGTACGAGTTCTTCCAGCCGAGGCCCTGCTGTTCCAGCGGCGCCGCCTCCGGTTCGGGACCGAGATTGTCGGCGGGCGCCGCACCGTGCGTCTTACCTACCGTATGGCCTCCGACGATCAGCGCAGCGGTCTCGACGTCGTTCATCGCCATGCGGGCGAACGTCTCGCGGATGTCGCGGCCCGACGCGAGGATCTCCGGATTGCCGTTGGGGCCTTCCGGATTGACGTAGATCAGACCCATCTGAACCGCGCCCAGCGGGCCCTGCAGTTCGCGCTCGCCGGCGTAACGTTCGTCGCCCAGCCAGGTGTCCTCCGGGCCCCAGAACACCTCGTCGGCTTCCCAGATGTCTTCGCGGCCGAATGCGAACCCGAACGTCTTGAATCCCATCGACTCGTAGGCGCAGTTGCCGGCGAAGACGATGAGGTCGGCCCACGAGAGGCTGCGTCCGTACTTCTGTTTGATAGGCCACAGCAGCCGACGCGCCTTGTCGAGACTGACGTTGTCGGGCCAGCTGTTCAGCGGAGCGAAGCGCTGCGCGCCCTTGCCTCCGCCGCCCCGGCCGTCGGCGATGCGGTACGTGCCCGCGGAGTGCCAGCTCATGCGGATGAAGAGGCCGCCGTAGTGCCCGAAGTCTGCGGGCCACCAGTCCTGGGAGTCGGTCATCAGCGCGATGAGGTCCTGGCGGAGCGCGTCGACGTCGAGGTTCTCGAACTCCTTCCGGTAGTCGAAGTCGGGTGGCATGGGGTTGGCCATAGGGGAGTGCTGGTGCAGGACTTGGAGGTCCAGCTGATCCGGCCACCAGTCCAGGGCGGTCCTGGGGCGATGGGGCTGCGGCTTGGGGGAGGGGACTGCCGGGTTTTCGCTTTCGGACACTGCGGGTTCCTTCCGGATCTGGGTGGATCGGACAGATTCAGGGCTGTGGTCGCGAAGCTGCCGATGAGGAGCAGCCGGGGCACAGACCCCAGAAGACGACCTCGGTTTCGTCAACGGCGAAATCGCCGTCGTCGTACCCGGTGAGACAGGGTGTGTCACCGGTCGCGCTGTTCACGTCTGCAATGACTCCGCACGCCCGGCAGACGAGATGGTGATGGTTGTCGCCGACGCGGGCCTCGTACCGCGCATGGGATCCCGACGGCTCGATCCGCCGGAGCATCCCCCGTGACGTCATCGCGTGGAGTACGTCGTAGACGGTCTGGCGAGAAATGCCGGGAAGCGCGGTGCGCACCGTGTCGAAGATCGTCTCGGCGTCGGCGTGCGGGTGTGTACCGGCGGCGTCGAGGACAGCGACTCGCTGGCGCGTTACGCGGAGACCTGCTGCGCGCAACTGCTGTGCTGCTTCCCTCGAGGTGGGCACCAGACCACTATGACCCACGTTTCTGGAATGAGTCGCGATTTCGGCCGATCCGTCGCGCAAGCAGCCCGCGCGGTCGCGGTCAGCCCTGGCTGTGGACCCGGACTGCCGCAGCGGCCAGTCGGCGTCCGGTCTCGATCGGCGCCGCCGGCCGGCCGCGGAGGAACGCTACGAGGGTGCCGTTGTAGGCCATGAGCACCTCGTCGGCGAGATCCTGGGCACGTGCCCCGGCCAGAGGACTGGAGAAGTGCAGAAGCCGGGTGGTGAGCAGTTCGGTGTCCGCGGAAAGGATCCGGCGGATGTCGTCCGTCGCGTCGGGAAGTTCGGTGGCGGTGGCCAGGAAGGCGCACCAGCGCCCGGGAGCGCCGCGTGTGTCGCGGTAGTCGGCAAGGGCGTCGAACAGTGCCAGCAACCGCGACGTGTCGTCGTCGGCCGCGATGATGTGCTGGTCCCATACGGCCTGCCAGTCCGCCAGCCGAAGCCGCAATACCTCGGCGACGAGTGCGTCCTTGCTGCCGAACTGCGCATACAACGTCGCTGCCGAGACTTCGGCGCGTCGCAGCAACTCGTCCACGGACGTGGCGCGGATGCCGCGGTCGAACAGCATGCTCTCGGCCGCGTCGAGCAGTCGGGTGCGTGCGGGGGATCGCTGGGCTACGGACACCATCCCACTGTAACGCTCGTTCTGACAGAGGCTCCGTTTCGGAGTACTGTAACGAGCGTTCTGGTTCCGGCTCGGTCGGAGGTGCGATGCGAACCCTCGTGGTCAGCGGCATGGCTCTGATTGCGGCGACCTACGGGTTGGCGCGCTTCGGCTACGGACTCTTCCTCCCACGCTTCACCGAGACCTTCCAGATGGGCTCCACCCTCGCCGGAGCCGTTCAGGCGGGAAGCTTCCTCTCCTATTGCTGTGCGGCTCTGACTGCCACGCGTCTCGGTGCGCGCCCCCGCCTGGTCGTGGTCTGCGCCGGATCGACGGCAACCGTGGGAGCCGCAGGCGTTGCGCTGGCACCGCACGTCGGCCTCTTTGCGCTGGGCGTGATCGTCGCCGGGGCAGGTGCCGGGTTCGCGACTCCGGGGCTCGTCACTCTCATCGAACGCAACGTCGCCGCCGCGCGACAAGAGAACGCGCAGACCGTCGTCAACGCCGGCACCGGCGCCGGAATCGTCGTCGCGGGCATCCTTCTGATCCTGACCGCTGGGCACTGGCGTGTCGGATGGCTGGTCATCGCGCTCGCGGCCGGGCTCGCAACGGTCGCAACTCTGCGCGCCGACCGGTCGACGCCGCGTCGCCGTCGGTCCGCTCGTCCGTCCCGGGTGAAAGCCGACGACGTGGCTGCCCTCGCCCGTCCGCTCGTGGGCGCGACGCTGGCCGGTGCGTCGAGCGCCGCGATCTGGACCTTCGGGCGCTCGGTGATGGCCGATTCCGGAGCAGGCGACGAGACCTTGTCCATCGCGGCCTGGATGGTCCTCGGGGCATTCGGGATACTCGGCGCCGCCGCGGGGAAGATCGTGCAGACCTGGAGCCTGCGAGTTGCCTGGGTCGCCACGACCGCGGTCATGGCGACAGCGACCGTCCTGCTCGGGGTGGCTCCCGGCACACCACCCGCGGCGTACGTCTCGGTGGCAGCGTTCGGGGCGGGCTACACCGCGATGAGCGGGGTCCTCATCGTCTGGGCGGTGCGCGTGGTACCGGATATCGCCGCCGAGGGGACCGTCGTATTGTTCATCGCCCTGGCAGTCGGGCAGGCGGCCGGTTCGGTAGCACTCGGCGTGCTGCTGGGAGCGTCACCGGTCCTCGCCTTCGTAGTTGCCGGCGCGCTCGGGATCCTCGCCGTGCTGCCGGCCGTCCGTGACCCCGCCGCAGCAGGGTCGAGGCGCGCGACGCGGTGAGTGTCGGGGTCCCCCCGTCGGTGCCGGGATTACAAGACTTGCCTATGCAGGCAGGAGCAGATGCGCCCACCCATCACCGATGATGGCGGTATGGAGAACGCGAGCACACCCGTCGTCGACACCGTCCGCGAGTCGTACTCGGCCAGATCCCAGGAGTATGCGGATCTCTTCGGCTCCGTGGCGTCGGCGCATCCGTTGGACCGGGCGTTGATCGGCAGCTGGGCCGACACCGTGTCCGGTCCCGTGCTCGACGCCGGATGCGGCCCGGGTCAGTGGACGGACTTCATGGCCGGGCGCGGACTGGCCGTGAGCGGCATCGATCTCGTTCCCGAGTTCGTCGAGCGCGCTCGTAAGCACTATCCGGATCTCTCGTTCGGGGTCGGCACCTTGGACGCACTGGACATTGCGGCGGAGTCGCTGGGAGGTGTGCTGTCCTGGTACTCGCTCATCCACCACAGCCCGAAGGACATCCAGACTCCGATCGCCGAGTTCGCACGCATATTACGTTCGGGCGGAACATTGTTGGTCGGATTCTTCGAAGGACCAACCGTCGATGCGTTCGATCACGCGGTGACTACCGCGTACCGATGGCCGGTAGCCGCACTCGCCCAGGAACTGATTGACGCCGGCTTCGAAGTGATCGAGACACATACGCGGACGGGGAGCGGCTACCGGCCGCTCGGCGCAATCACCGCCGTCCGACGACGCACACGGTGAAACGGTCGGGTTGCTACCTCCGGATCACCGGATTGTTCACCGTAGCCGGACCAGTTGTCTCCCAACCGATTACCTGTTTGATAGTGCCGGTGCGATGTCGTCCCGGACAGTGAGTGACGCAACTTCCGCTGCTATACCAAATTGGTCGACACTTTCTGAATGCCGATCGTTCCGAGTAGCGCGAGCTTGCTGTCGGATTCACTGCCCGGTTCGGCGGTGTACATCATGATCCGCAGGTCGTGGCGTTGAGTGGTGAGGATGTCGCAGTCCAGGTCGAGGGTCCCGACCTCCGAGTGCACAACTCGCCTGATCGTCGGTCCGTGTTCATCGATCTGGTGACGCGACCAGAGTTCGCGGAACTGCGCGCTCGCCTCGTTCAACCGTGCGACCAACTGTCTCGGTTCGGGATCGACGGGATACCGCCCAGCAGTGCGGCGCAGATCGCCGACCAGGGACGCATCGAGAGCCTCGGCGCTGTCGGGGCCGTAGAGGTGGCAGTCCGAGGCGCCGGTGAAGTGGAGCCACAACAAGTTGCGGTCGGCCGGTCTCAGCGTGGAAGGGTCTCCCGTCAACGCCGCCCACATGGGGTTCCAGAGCAGGAGGTTCCACATCGCGTCGAACACGGCCACCGGACGTTCGCCGGTACGTTCCACCAGTCGGCGGATGCTCGCGGGCACCATCCTGCTGATACGTCCACCGCCGGTGGCGTGCCCGGCGAGACGGAACAGGTGATCCTGCTCGGTGTCGCTGAGCTGCAACGCGTGGGCCAGAGCAACGCACACCTGCACCGAGGGCGCCGAGGACCGTCCTTGCTCGAGACGCACGATGTAGTCCGCCGACACCGACGCCAGCACCGCAAGTTCTTCGCGCCGCAAACCTTTCGTGCGTCGAGACGTGTTTGCCGGAAGTCCCACCACCTGCGGTGTCAAGCGTTCACGCCACACCCGCAGTACTGCTGCCAACTCGTCCGACGTACCCATACCTCCATTGTCCCAGTGGTCGCTGTGCTGAGGCTGGTACTGCCGTTCCCACCCACGATGCAGCCTGGGAACGGGAGTACCAGGAAGGTCCTTCTCTGGTTGCCGCCGGATGGGCACCGTAGGTTCGAAGCAGTGTTCATCAGGGCCGGTGTTCATCAGGAGCAGTGTCCATAGATATTGCCCAGGAGCACAGCGAGTCGCTCAGCTGTTCGGCGCTGGGTCGCAGGCCTGAGGAGCAACGACGACGTCCTCGCGCGAGAATCTCCACCCGAATCGGCGAGCACGGATCGACGCCCTGATGACCATGCCGGCACCATCCCGATTACCAGAAAGATCCTATTCATGATCGTCGTTACCGGAGCCACAGGTCAGCTGGGGCGCCAGGTCGTCAACCACCTTCTCGAGCGAGGAGTCCCGGCCGGCCGAATCGTCGCGGCGGACCGCGATTCCTCCGGATCAGCGGACTTCGCTGCTGCGGGTGTCGAGTTCCGCCGAGCCGACTACGACCTGCCCGAGACGCTGCCGGCTGCATTTGCGGGCGCCGACAAGGTCTTGTTGGTGTCTTCGCCCGCAGGGGCAGATGCGAAGCGTATCCAGCAGCACCAGGCCGTGATCGATGCGGCAATCGAGTCCGGTGTGAGCCTTCTCGCCTACACGTCGGTCACTCACGCCCCCACCAACACGATGGGGTTGGCGCGCGTACACCGCGCCACCGAACAGGCCATCGCTGCCTCCGGGCTGCCCGCTGTCCTCTTGCGCAACGGCTGGTATGCCGAGAATCACACGGCCACACTCGGGAACGCCCTCCGGTACGGCACGCTCATCGGAAGCGCGGGAAACGGCCGGATGGCTTCGGCCAGCCGGGCCGACCTCGCCGAAGCAGCCGCGATCATCCTGACCCTCGATGATCAGGCAGGGAAGATCTACGACCTCACCGGCGACACCGCGTGGACTCTGTCCGAACTGGCGGCCGAGGCGGCAGCACAGTCGGGCGTGCCCCTGAAGTACACCGACGTCCCCGCCGATCAGTACCGGGAGATCCTGCGGAAAGCGGGACTGCCCGAGCACGTCGTCGAGTTGATCGTCGATGCCGATGTGGCGATCTCGCAGGGCACCTTGGACTACGTCACCAATGATTTGCGCAACGTGCTGGGGCGGCCCACCACCCCGATGCCGATCAGTGTTACGGCGGCTCTGCGGGGCTGACAACCGTCCGCGCTACACATAGGCCCGGCTCACAGCGACAAGTCGCTG
>NZ_JBHWWX010000061.1:0-15945 GCF_042730335.1 Rhodococcus sp. NPDC060084 | reverse complement strand
TGTTTTTTATAAGCCCCTGGGACGGACCTGATCAGGTCCGTCCCCTTCCGGCGTTTCGCGGGCGGCTACTCGGTACTACCCGTACCCGGCAGCCACTCGTCGAGGAAGCTGGCGTCGATCACCTGCGCGCCGAGATCCGGCGTCCAGACGATGGCGCCACCGGTGAAGATGCGGAACTTGCCCAGTTCGTCGGGCAGCATCAGTTCCGGACCGACCGGCGTGCCGAGTACACCGTCGACACCACCGAGTTCGAAGAATTTCGCTTCGATGGGCGACGCGCCGTTCCCGCTGCCGAACGGATCGATACCGACTTCAGGTCCGGGCTCCGCGGCCGGGGTGGTCGGCGGGGCCGGCAGATTTGCGCCTTCGGCGATTGTGAACCAGTCCGAACGCAGACCCAGTTTGGCGCGGGCTTCGGCGCCGGTCGTCTCGATGGTGCGGTCGCTGCCGACGACGCGCACGCGGGTGACACGTCCACCGTCCGCGCCGAGGTTGTTGCGGGCAAGCACTTCGAACGCCTGGAGTTCGCCCACGCCGAACGCGGAGCCGATCTCCCCGGCCGACAGGGTCTTGGCCCAGGCCCGGTTCGGTGCCACCTTGTCCCCCGCGTCTTCGACGGGCGGGAAGACGCCTCCGGCACTGTATCCACCGGTCGACGCCGAGAACTCGCTTCGGACGACGGCGCCGTCCTTCATCAGAACGGTGCCGCGCGTGCTGCGGACACCGTCGTCGGTACGGGGGTCCTCGGCGTTCGATCCGGTGTACACCTGGCAGTCGGTGGAGTCGCAGGTCTGCCAGAGTTCGTTCCGCTTTTCGGCAAGTGCGTAGGAACGTGCCGCGACGGCCTGCGCACGGAGGGCTTCCGCGCCACCGGTGTCGGCCCAGCCCGGAAGCGCCTCGGCCGGGACGACACTGCGGAGATAGTCCTCGACGTGCAGTCGGTTCACCGTCCGGGGCGCCGCGCCGTCGAGCACCACTCCGAGGGCTCCGCGATACGGCGTGTCGCTCCCGCACAACCGGAGGTGTTCCTCGGCCGGGCGGTCCTCGCCGAGGTCGACGGGATCTGCCCAGGGCACATCGGTCGCCGCCTGCCAGAGCACTTCGCCGCTGCACCCGGTCGTGACGACGACGTTCGCGCCGCCGCCGGGCGTGGGGGTCAGATGGGCAGCCTCACCGGGCGCCAGTTGTTGTCCTGCAACTCGGAGACCGGTCTCGGAATACACATCGAGTGAGCGGTCGTCCTGTCCCGTCAGGCGCACAGCGATCATCGAGTCGTCGATCGAACCGAGCGTGGTTCCGCCGTAGTAGTGCGCGATGATGCGCTCGGCCGTCCAGCCCTCCTGGGCGTAGCCGTAGGCCCCCCATTGCCCCATGCCCCGCCCGTGGCCGTGGCCGAAACCGGAGAAGGTGTACGGCGTGTCGGCCGACACCGCTTCGACGACGCCGACCGAATCGGAACGGTTCTGCACGAGCACGCCGACGCCCGTACCGACCACCAGAGCCGGCGCGAGTCCGATCACCGCGAGACGAGCAACGGAGGGCTGCCACCCGTTCCGCAGTGGTCGTCCGATGACGAATCGTCTCCGACGGATCTTTCCTCTGCGGCCGATGGATTGTGGTGCCATGGCGTTCCGCTCCCTCGTTCTCGCATTCCGGGACGATGCACGGACTCGTAGATCGCCGGATCGGACATTTACGACCGATCCTCAAGCTCAGGTTGAGGCTTAAGGTTGCCTGGGTCTAGTGTGACAAGAGTGACGGACCAACGCAACACAAGTCACAGCAGAAACAACAGCACCACAAGTTGCACCCGATCGCGGCCATTTCGCTCTCTCGAAGCGGTCCGCGATGGAGGTTTTCGACCTCTCGGAATCCCTCCTCCGACCGCAGATCTACACGAACAGGGAGTTGCAAACAGTGCCGCATCGCCGCCCTAAGCCGTCGATCGTCCTGGGTGCCGTCGCCGCCCTGGCCGTCGCCACGCCCTTTGCCGTGTCCGGACTCACCGCAGGACCGACGGAAGTTCGCACCACCAGCGACTCCGTCGAATCCGTCAGCCCAGACATTGCGGAAGTGGTGCTCGCGTCCGTACCGGACCTGATCATCCCGCTCGAGGAACTGACCGGGCTCAACCTGCCCGACATCGGTCTTGCGGAGATCATCGACGGATTGCCGCAGATCACCACCACCCCGGATCCCGACGGCGGTCCCATCGCCCGTGTCGGCGCCACGGTCAAGGAACTCACCCGGGAGACTCCGTTCAGCCTGGTCGCACTGGCCGCCGACGACATCGCCGACACCGACGCGCTGATTCGCGCGCAGAACGGCGACGGTTCGTGGGGCCCGTGGTCGGTCACCGAACCCCTCGAGTCGAGCCGCAACGACACGTCCGACGACGCGCGACGCGGCACCGAGCCGATCTTCGTCGGCGCGACACGCGCGGTGCAGGTTCTCCTCACCCCGCGTCCCGGCCCCGAACCCGCGCTCGCCGGCGCGGAAGCACCGCCGGCCGAGACACCCGCCGCACCGGCACCCGACGCACCGGCACCCGACGCACCGGCACCCGGCGCTCCGGCACCCGAGGCGCCCGCCCCGGTCGACGAAGGGCCGGTCCCGGTCGCCGGAACAGGCGGCGCGGCACCGGAACTCGGCTACGTACCCGCTTCCTCGTCGAAGCCGTTGCGCAGCCAGGAACCCGTGCTCGCGGCTGCGGAAGGCGTCAGCGCGGTCCTGATCGATCCGGGTACCGGCGAGGCCGACGGCCGGCTCGACGACATCGCGGCGCCGCTCGGCACCTCGGGCCTGAAAGTCATCGGCAGGTCGCAATGGGGTGCCGACGAGTCGCTGCGCTGCCAGAGTGCGACGTACGACGACTCCCTCGGTGGCGCCACCGTGCACCACACCGCGGGCAGCAACAACTACTCGAAGGCGGAGTCCGCGGGCATCGTCCGCGCCATCTACGCGTACCACGCGCAGACACTCGGCTGGTGCGACATCGGGTACAACGTGCTCGTCGACAAGTACGGACAGATCTTCGAAGGTCGTGCGGGCGGTCTGGAACGCAATGTGCAGGGCGCCCACGCGGGCGGCTTCAACGAGAACACCGTCGGCATCGCGATGATGGGCGACTTCTCCACGGCCGCACCGCCGGAGGTCACCGTGCAGAACGTGGGCAACTACCTCGGCTGGCGGCTCGCCGCCGCCGGTCTGGACCCCAAGGGCCGCACCACCATGTACTCGGAGGGCACGTCGTTCACGCCGTACCCGCGGGGTGCAGCGGTGGATCTGCCGATCATCTTCGCGCACCGCGACGTCGGCAACACCAGTTGCCCGGGCGACGGCGGCTACGCACAGATGAACAAGATCCGCGACATCGCCGCGGCCGCCGCCAAGGGCGCGCCGAGCGCGCCGCCGATCGTGGTGAACAATCCTCCGCGGGATGCGGGTCCCGTGCCGGGCACCGGCGCGCTGCCGCCCGGCTCGGCCGAGACCGCCACGAACGTGCAGGATCTGGTCGCAGAACTGATGCGACTTGCCGAAAACAACCCGCTCGCCCGGAAATGGATCGCGGAAGGCGGCGAAACCGGCCGTCTCGGCACGGCCGTGTCGCCGATCGCACCCGCCAAGGGCGGCTTCGAGCACGCCCGGTTCGTCAACGGCGCCCTCTACTCGTCCCCCGGTGGAGACGTGTGGGCGGTGCTCGGCGAGATCTACAAGGCGTGGCAGGAATACGGACTCGACACTGGTGAGCTGGGGTTGCCCACCAGTGACGAGTACCGGGTGCCGGACGGCTGGCGTTCGGACTTCGAGTTCGGTTCGCTGATCTTCAACGAGGCCACCGGGGTCGTCACCAAGGTGCTGCGCGCCTACAACGACGCCTACGAGCAGTCGATGCAGGATCAGCCGGCCGACATCGCGGTAACCGCACCCGAGGGTGCGCCCGCGCCGGAACCGGCACCAGAACCGGTGCCTGTGGGCTGAGTCCCGCGGTTCACCGGTAGCTACGAATCACTGCCACCAGCGTTCGAGGATCCGCGCAACACCGTCCTCGTCGTTGGTGGCAGTGATTTCGTCTGCCACCGACTTCGCGTCGGGATGAGCGTTCTCCATGGCGACGCCATGGCGGGCCATCGACAGCATCGGTATGTCGTTGGGCATGTCACCGAATGCCACGATGCGGTCGTCCGAGATGTCGAGGTGACGGGCGAGCTCACGTAGCCCGGATGCTTTCGTCACGCCGGCTGCGGAGATCTCGACCAGGCCGTTGGTCGTCGAATAGGTGACGTCGACCAGTCCGTGCAACTTCGGCGCGATCGCCTCGGCCATCTCACGACTCGTCGCTCCGGCGAGCCGGATCAACAGCTTGACCGCCGGTTCGGCGATCACTTCGTGCTCGGCGAGTTCGGTGTTGTCGGGGTTGAGCCAGGCATGTTCGTAACCCGGGGAACTGACGAACTGCGGAGTGGCGGCGTCGTGCGCGCTCTCCCCCACACGCTCGGCGGCAAGGCCGCAGCCGGGAAGCACCGCAGCGGCCACCTCGGCGACCCACGCGAGCTCGTCGGCCCGGAGCACCGCAGCGCTGAGCACCCGATCGGTCGCACTGTCGTAGAGCACGGCGCCGTTCGCACACACCGCGAGGGGAGCAAACCCGAGCTGCTCGACGACGGGCGCGATCCACCGCGGTGGACGCCCCGTGGCCAGAACGAAGGGCGTACCGGAGTCGACGACCGCATGCACGGCAGCCCGAGTGCGGTCGGACACCTGCTCGGATTTGTCGATCAGGGTGCCGTCGACATCGGTGGCGACAAGGCTCGGGCGCTGTGAACTCACTCCGTCATTGTGCCGAAACGCCGCGGTCGCCGCTGTCCGGCCCTTCGCGCTCGGTCCGCTCGCGTTCCTTGCGGGCCCGGCGTTCCGCCGCGACACGCTCGTCCTCGGCGGTTGCTTCCTCGAGTGTGGGCGCCGAACCACCGAGACGGCGCGGCACCCAGTAGGCGCCGGGCTCGTGGTGATAGGCGTCCTGCACCTCGTGGAGCATCTGCTCCATCGTCGCGTGCAACTGCTCGGTCATGGCCGACGCCGGCAGATAGGGGGGAATCGGAGCGCCGACCTTGATCGTGATGGGCGTATTGCTGCGGCCCAGACGCTTGGGATGACCCTTGGTCCACACCCGCTGCGACCCCCAGATGATCATGGGGATGACCGGCACACCTGCCTCTTCGGCCATCCGCGCCGCGCCCGTCTTGAACTTCTTCAATTCGAAGCTGCGGCTGATGGTCTCCTCGGGGAACACTCCCACCAGTTCGCCCGCGCGCAGCGCTTCGACTGCGAGGCGGTAGGAGTCGCCGGCGTCACCACGGTCGACAGGGATATGCTTCATCGCGCGCATCATCGGCCCGGAGATCTTGTTGTCGAAGACCTCTTTCTTCGCCATGAAACGCACGTAGCGCTTCGCGGGACGGGCGGGCAGACCCGCGTAGGTGAAGTCCATGTAGCCGGTGTGGTTGATCGCGATGACCGCACCTCCGGTCGCGGGGATGTGCTCCTCCCCGGTGACGGAGAATTTCAGTCCCTGGCCTGCGAACAGAGTGCGCGCGACGCCGATGATCGTCCGGTAGAAGGGTTCCACGTCGGCCAGCGTAACCGGACGGCCGATACGGTGCCGCACCCGTGGCCCCGGCGGGCTGCCGCGTGTCTCCACGGCCTCTCCACTTACCCTGGAGGTACATAGGTCAGCACGTCAGGAGGCAACGAGTGCAGATCACCAGCGTGGGCCACGCCGGGTTCCACATCCGGACCGAGGCAGGCTCCATTCTCTGCGATCCGTGGGTCAATCCCGCTTACTTCGCGTCGTGGGTACCGTTCCCCGACAACACGAGCCTCGACTGGGATGCCCTCGGCGACGTCGACTACCTCTACGTCTCGCATCTCCACAAGGACCATTTCGATCCCGGGACGCTCGGTGAGCACGTCCGCAAGGACGCCACCGTGCTGCTGCCCGATTACCCGGTGCCGGATCTGCGCCGCGAACTCGAGGCGCTCGGTTTCACGAAGTTCTACGAGACCACCGATTCGGTCAAGCACCGGATCAGCAAGGAAGGCATCCGGGACGCGCCCGACGCTCCCCTCGCACCCGGCGAGCTCGACATCATGATCATTGCGATGCGAGCACCCGCGGACGGCCCGATCGGCGACTCCGGGCTCGTCGTCTCGGACGGCGAGACCACCGTGTTCAACATGAACGACGCGCGGCCGATCGACATGGACCCGATGCACGACGCGTTCGGTCACATCGACATCCATCTGCTGCAGTACTCGGGCGCCATCTGGTATCCGATGGTCTACGACATCCCGAAGAAGACGAAAGCCAACTTCGGCAAGCAGAAGCGCCAGCGCGGCATGGACCGCTGCCGCAGCTACATCGAGCAGGTCGGCGCGACCTGGATCGTCCCGTCCGCCGGTCCGCCGGTCTTCCTCGACGACGAACTGCGCTACCTCAACGACGACCACGGCGACGAGGGCAACATCTTCCCCGACCAGAAGGTGTTCCTCGAACAGTTGCGCATCAACGGCCGCGACGGTGGCCTGCTGATGATCCCGGGCTCGGTCGTCGACCTCGCCGGGAGCGAGAAGATGACGCTGGAACACCCGATCCCCGAGGACGACGTCGAGGCGATCTTCACGAACAAGGCCGCCTACATCGAGGAGATGGCACAGCGGTTCGCGCCGGTCATCGCCGCTGAGAAGGCCACGTGGGCACCCGCCGAAGGCGAGCCGCTGTTGCCGGCGCTCAAGGCCAAGTTCGAGCCGATCATGGCGCAGTCCGATCTCATCTGCGACGGGATCGGTTACCCGGTCGGCCTCGTGATGGGCGACGAGACCGTGGTGCTCGACTTCCCCAAGCGCATCGTGCGCGAGCCTGTCGAGGGAGAAGGCAAGTACCGCTACGGTTTCCGCATCGCGCCGGAGATCGTCCGCACGGTGCTGCGCGACGACGAGCCGGACTGGGTCAACACGATCTTCCTCTCGACACGCTTCACCACGTGGCGCGTCGGCGGGTACAACGAGTTCCTCTACACGTTCTTCAAGTGCCTGACCGACGAGCGGATCGCGTACGCGGACGGCTGGTTCGCCGAGGCGCACGACGACACCGCGTCGATCGAACTGGGCGGTTACGAGATCCAGCGCCGGTGCCCGCACCTCAAGGCGGATCTGACGAAGTTCGGTGTGGTGGACGGCACCACGCTCACCTGCAACCTCCACGGCTGGCAGTGGGATCTCGAGTCGGGGCGATGCAAGACGTCCAAGGGCCACGAACTGCGCAGCAGCAAGGCCTGACGGGCACCGCCCCGCCCGATTATTCCGCCGCTCGCCGCTGTCCGGCCCGGGCTGCCGGCCGTGCACCGGCCGGCAGCAGGGCCGCCGCGGCGAGCGCGACAGCTCCCGCGGCGATCAAGGCGTACGGCCACCATTGCCGTGCCGCGACACCGGCTTCGTCGACACCGGCGGCAACCTGTTCCGACGTACCGTCGGAAGTTGCCGAGGACGGTCGCGCGGGGAGCACTCCCGTGGCCTCACTCACGTTCTCCGAAATCCCCTTGACGACGTTGCCGACCGGTTCGACTCCGCCCACGAGCTGCCCCGTGCCATCGACGAGCTGACGGCCGCCGTCGTCGAGCTGCATCAGGCCGTCGCGCAGCTGCCGGGACCCGTCGGCGGCCTGAGACATTCCCGCGACGAATTGTGCGTCGGGCGAGGTCAATTCGTAGGACAGCTGCCGAGCACCGTCGCGCAGTTGCCCGAGTTGGTCGAGTGTGTCCGGTCCGAGGCCCTGGCTGTTCAGCATGTCGACGAGGGAACGCAGTTCGTCGGCGGTACCAGCCGAGACCGGATCACCGCTCATGGAGAGTGTGTCGGCGACGACGGAGAGCCGTGCCGTCACCGATCCCTGCATCTCACCGAACCCGCTGAGCCGCGTGACCACCTCGTCGACGCCCGACGAGATCTGCGACGCGCCGTCTCCGAGTTGCCCCACTCCGCCTTCGAGTTGGCCGAGTCCGTCCGCGAGCTGCTTACCGCCCTCGTGCGCCTGCGTGAGTCCGTCGGCGAGTTGTTGTGCGCCGACGTCGAGTTGGCGGCTTCCGTCGGCGAGTTGTCCCACTCCGCCGTTGAGCAGGGCCAGCGGGAGACTCGCCTGCTGCAGGGTGTCCCGGGCGGCGGCGACCGCGGCGGCATCCGGCGTGTCACCGCTGCCCGCGGTCTCGGCGACGACCGTCACCTGCGGGTCGTCGGTGTAGGCGAACACGGAGCCGGTGCCGACCATGACGGCACCGGCGGCGATGAGGGAAATAGGGAGAAAACGGGCATACATGCTCCGTAATCTAGGCGGACGAGTTAAGGGCTTCCTGAGGGCTCCCCCTTCGCGGCGGAAGGAAGCATCCGGCCCGCCACGGCTCCCAGGACGAACAGTGGCATCGTTGCCGCCGCGACGAGGATCGCGACGGGCAACCACACCGAGCCGAGGGCGAACCCGGTGAATATCGCCACCGACAACATCTCGCTCGTGACGCCCACGACGGACGACACCGTGGCGCGGGCGCGGCCCGACATCGTCTCCTGGAGTCGGGCTTCGGCCACGATCGCGGTGTGGTGCAGGGCGCCGTAGCCGAGACCGATGGCCACGAAGCCCGCAACGCCCCCTGCGAGAGCGCCCAGGGCCAGGGCCAGCGCGCCGATCGTCACGATCACGCCCATCGCCCGGCCGCGCATCTGCGCGCCGCGTCCCGCCGTTGCCGCGCCGACGACCTGCCCGACGACAGTGAGCGCGACGAGAACGGGTACGAATTCCGTACTCGCGCCGTCCTCCCGGGCGAGCAACCCGAAGTACTCGTCGAACGCGAGACACGCGAGCAGCGCAGCGGTGAGAACAACGGCGCGACGGACGGCGGAATCGGTGCGGACCTCGTTCGTGCCGTCGCGCAGGCGTGCGAGGTACCGCGCCGCGAGGGTGTCGCCGGGGCCGTCGATCTCGTCGGCCTCCGTCGATTTCGGCGCGGCCGGGAGTGTGAACACCAGCAGCGTGCCGGCGACCGTGATCGCCACCGACGTCCATCCGACGAGCGCGTAACCGCCCAGGCCGAACAGCGGGGCCGCAGACAGCGTCGCGGCGAACACGCACACCATCTCCCCGGCGGCGGCACAGCCCATCACCGATGCGTACCGGTGTTCACCGCCGCGTGCGGCCAGTCCGTCGTAGACCAGCGCTTCGAACGTGCCGGATTTCAGCGACTCACTGAGGCCCCACAGCGCGAAACCGGCGGCGAATCCCCAGTACGTCGGCCACACGAGCCACATCGTGAAGGCCGCGGTGAGCAGTACGCCGCTTCCGGCGAGGAGTGCTCGTCGCGACACCGTGTCCGCCCAGGCGCCCGACGGCACCTCGGAGACGAACGCGACCACCGACCAGAGGACGAACAGGGACGAGATGCTGCCGGCGCCGAGTCCGTGATCTTCGAACAGCAGGACGTACAGGCCGTAGAACGGCACGAACTCCCGGATCGAGGCGTAGGCCACCGCGCGGACGGACACTGCACGGACCGATATCGCCCGGCAGGACGGGGGATCGTGCGGTTCGGATCAACGTCGTCGGCGCATGATCCCAGGGTGCCACTCGTCCCCGGTGCCTGTCACTCCCCTTTTCCGGCATCGGATACGGTCGGACGGTGACCGAGGAGAATGCACCCGAGCGCTCGCGCACCTACACCTGGGACGATCCGGCACCCACCGCCGCCGCCAATCGCGACATGCACGGCCTCGACTTCCTGCGCGGCATGATCGACGGTTCCATCCCGCAGCATCCGACGTCGCGGACCCTCGGTTTCGCCGTCACCGACGCCCGCGAGGGGTTCGTCGAGGTGTGCATCGAACCTCAGGAGTTCCACGCCAACGCCGTCGGCAGCGTGCACGGCGGCGTGCTCGCGGCGATGTTCGACACCGCCATGGGACTGAGCGTGTCGAGCACGCTCGAGGCCGGAGTGGGGTACACGACGTTGGACCTGCAGGTCCGGTACATAAGGCCGATCCAGCCCGGACAGTCCGCCGTGCGTGTCCACGGGTTCTGTGAGCACACCGGCCGTCGCACCGCGACCGCGCGGGGCGAGGCGCGCGACGCGGACGGCCGACTGATCGCCACCGCGTCCTCGACCTGCCTGGTTCTACGCTGAACCCGACGCGTCAGGGTTGGAGCGCCTCGGTTCGTCGCGCCCGCAGCTCGAAGGGTCGACATCGCGGCGCCCTGCGCCGACGATCGGTGTACCCGCCGCGTAGGAGGACGACATGCATGCCAGGCGCATCACCACCAACCTTCATGTATCCGACGTCGAATCGGCCAAGGATTTCTACCGCGACTACCTGGGGTTGAGTACCGAAGAGTTCGACATGGGCTGGGTGGCCCGCTATACCGATCCCGACAGCGGAGCGCACGTCCAGCTCGTCAGCGGTGACGCCACCGCACCGGAGGATGCGGTGATGTCCGTCCACACGGACGACGTCGATGCCGCATACGACGAAGCCCGGCAGGCCGGCTACGAGATCGTCCACCCTCTCACCACCGAGGAGTGGGGTGTGCGCCGATTCCTGGTCCGGGCACCGGATGGCAACGTGATCAACGTCGTGCGTCACCGCGACTGAGTGCGCGTCACCACACCTTCGACGAGTGAGCCCGAGCGGCTCAGCTCAGACGACGGGCTCGAGCACCTCGCGCCCGACGAAGGGCACCAGCGCCGCCGGCACCTTCACCGAGCCGTCGGCCTGCTGGTGGTTCTCGAGCAGCGCGACGAGCCAGCGCGTGGTCGCGAGCGTTCCGTTGAGGGTCGCCGCGATCTGCGGCTTGCCGTTCTCGTCGCGATACCGGACGTTGAGCCGGCGGCCCTGGAAGGTCGTGCAGTTGGACGTCGACGTGAGCTCGCGGTAGCGCTCCTGCGTGGGCACCCAGGCTTCGCAGTCGAACTTCCGGGCCGCCGACGATCCGAGGTCGCCACCGGCGATGTCGATGATCCGGTAGGGCACGTCGATCGAGGCGAGCATCTCGCGCTCCCACGACAGCAGACGCTGATGCTCGGCAGCGGCGTCCTCCGGCTTGCAGTAGACGAACATCTCGACCTTGTCGAACTGGTGCACGCGGATGATGCCGCGCGTGTCCTTGCCGTAACTGCCGGCCTCGCGGCGGAAGCACGACGACCAGCCCGCGTACCGCTTCGGGCCCTTCTCCAGGTCCAGGATCTCGCCCGAGTGGTAGCCCGCGAGCGGAACCTCGGACGTACCGACCAGGTACAGATCGTCCTCTTCCAGGTGGTACACCTCGTCGGCGTGCTGCCCGAGGAACCCGGTGCCCTGCATGACCTCGGGACGCACGAGCACCGGCGGGATCATCATGGTGAAGCCGTTCGCGGTGGCCTTCTGCGCGGCGAGCTGCAGCAGGCCGAGCTGCAGCAGCGCGCCGTAGCCGGTGAGGAAGTAGAACCGCGCACCCGACACCTTGGCTCCGCGTTCCATGTCGATCAGCCCGAGCGACTCACCGAGCGCGAGGTGATCCTTGGGCTCGAAGTCGAAGGTGGGCAGCTCACCGACGGTCTCGAGGGTGATGAAATCGTCCTCGCCACCGGCGGGGGCGCCCTCCACGACGTTGGAGATCGCGAGGTGTGCGCGCTCCCGGGTCTGCTCGGCGGCGTTCTGCTCGACCTCGAGTTCCTTGACCTTGGCGGCCAGTTCCTTCGCTCCCTCGAGAAGCGCGGCGCGCTCCTCCGGGGCGGCTTGGCCGACCTTCTTACCCAGAGCCTTCTGTTCGGCTCGCGCGTTGTCGCCGGCGAGGACAGCCGCCCGGCGCGCCGCATCGGCCTCGAGCAGGGTATCGACGAGGCCCGGATCTTCGCCTCGGGTGCGCTGCGATTCACGCACGACATCGGGATTCTCGCGGAGGAACTTGAGGTCGATCACGACTGGAAGCCTACCGCTGCCACAGTTCCAGATACTCCTCGCGCCCGAACATCTTGGCCGTATCGATTGCGGTGGGATGCCCGAGCCGTGGATCGGCACCGGCTTCGGACAGAACCCGGACGACGTCGTCGGCTCCCTTGAACACGGCACCCGCCAGCGGCGACTGGCCCTTGTCGTTGAGGCGATCGAGATCTGCACCCCGCTCGGCGAGCACCCGTACCGCATCCGCATGACCGTGGTACGCCGCGAGCATGACCAGCGTGTCGCCGGAACCGTTGGTGAGGTTCGCCGGCACCCCCGCGTCCACATACTCGGCAAGGGTTGCGGCATCGCCGGCGCGCGCCGCGTCGAACATAAGCTGGGCGATCTCGAGAATTCGCGGATCTATAGGCTCATCGGTCATGATCCGACGCTACCGCCGGCCGCACGAACGGGCATGATGGAACGTGATGGCCGAAGAATCTGAGCAGCAGCCCCACCGACGCCCGCCTTCCGCGAGGCTGACCCGACGCGCGCTGATATTCGTCGCCGTGGGCGCTGTGCTCGCGGCGGTCGCGACGTTCGTCGTGGCGGGTTTCGAGGGTTCCACCGACGGAACCACCGACAACGGCCGGAGCGTGGCGACCACGGGCGCGGTGGCGGGCGAAGCGTTCGGCACCGCCTCGACGGGTGACTGCCTCACCTGGACCGCTCTCGATGCCGGCGATCTCACCAAGGTCGACTGCGAGCAGAGGCACCTGTTCGAGGTGGTCGCCGACATCGATCTGAGCACGTTCCCGGGTGCCGAGTGGGGGCCGGGTTCCCGATTCCCGTCGGTGATGCGGTTCACCGCCCTGCGCGACGAACTGTGTGTCCCGGCGGCGATGGACTATCTCGAGAGCCGATTCGATCCGGTCGGCAAGTTCAGCGTCGGTCTGATCAATCCCGGCGAGGCCGGATGGGCCGCCGGAGAACGAACGCTGCGGTGCGGTCTGCAGTTCTCGTCGACGACGGGCAATCTCCTCCCCATCGAGGGACGGGTGGCAGAGCAGGACCAGTCGCGGGCGTGGGACACCGGAGTGTGCATCGGCATCAACAACGGCATCCCGGCCGACCCCGTCGACTGCGCGAAACCGCACGCGTTCGAGGTCGTCGCCACCGTCGATCTGTCGTCGCAGTTCCCCGAAGGTCTCCCCAGCATCGAAGACCAGGACAGGTACCTCGAGGAGACGTGCACGCGACTGGTAGGCGAATACCTGGGCGACCCGCAGGCGCTCCGCAACAAGACGCTGACGTTGTTCTGGGACAACCTCGGGTACGACAGCTGGCTCGCAGGCAGCCGTAAGGTCAACTGCTCGATCGGCAAGCAGGTCGAAGGCGGCGGATTCGCATCCATCACGGGATCGGCGAAGGGTGACATCCTCATCGACGGCCAGCCGCCGGTGGCGCCGGAACCGCTGCCCGAGGGCAGGTCGCTGCCGAGTCCGCTGCCCGGCGCCGTTCCCCTCCCGGGTCAGTGATGGGCGTACACATGAGCGACGAGCATTTCGAGGAGCTCGTCTCGGAGGCGCTCGACGAGATCCCGGCCGAACTGGCGCGCGCGATCGACAACGTCGTGGTGCTCGTCGAACCGCGCCACGACGAGGAACCGGATCTGCTGGGTCTGTATCAGGGGATCGCGCTCACCGAGCGCGACAGTCATTACGCGGGCTCGTTACCGGACACGATTTCGATCTACCGGGACGCCATTCTCGATATCTGCCGGACGGACGACGACGTCGTCCACGAAGTGCTGGTGACGGTGGTCCACGAGATCGCGCACTACTTCGGCATCGAAGAAGAGCGCCTCCACCAGCTGGGCTGGGGGTAGGCGCTCTCCGGCCGGTCCGACGGGCTGGTTACTCGGCGCGGTGTGCGTCGGCCTTGACCAGGCTCGGGTTCTTGGCCTTGCGCTGCATGAAATGCGGGTTGATCGTCGAGATCACGAGCAGGATCAGGGTGCCGACGGTCACGACAGCGATCGAAAGCACGACGACGATCATGCCGAAGAGTTCAAACATCCCGGTTACCTCCACTTTCGATGTCACGACGAGGCACGCGACACGCGCCGCCCCGTCGTACCTTAGCCTCTGCCGCTGCGCCGCCGGGGACCGGCACCCGGGCGCACCCCACCCGGAGCGGAATCACGAACAGTCACTGTTGACCGTTTAGTCGGCGGACTCTACGCTCGGACCCACCCCACCGAGAGGCGAACCCACGTGACGCATCCCGCCCGCCCGGCAGTGATCGGCCGATGGCATCACCTGATCGAGACGAACGACCTCGACGCGCTGGATGTACTCGTCGCCGACGACGCCGTGTTCCTGTCGCCCGCCGTGTTCACCCCGCAGGAAGGCAAGGCCAAGACGGTCGCGTACCTCCGGGCGGCGCTCACCGTGTTCGGTGGCGACACCGGGTTCCACTACGTCGGCGAGTGGTACGGCCCGAACTCCGCGGTGCTCGAATTCGTCGCCGATCTCGACGACGTACACGTCAACGGCGTGGATCTGATCGAGTGGGACGACCGGGACCGGATCGTCGGGTTCAAAGTCATGATCCGCCCCGTCAAGGGCCTGCAGGCGCTGATCCCCCGCATGGCGGCACAACTAGAGCAAGCCTGACCACTCACCCTCGAGGAGTTACGTATATGAGTCTGCCGCCGATTCTGAAGGATCGCCTGCGCCTGCCCGTCGTGGCATCGCCGATGTTCATCGTGTCCAACCCCGATCTCGTGATCGCACAATGCATTTCGGGTGTTGTCGGGTCGTTCCCGTCGCTCAACGCCCGCCCGCACTCGCAACTGCGCGAGTGGCTGACCCGGATCACCGACGAACTCGCCCGGTACGACGCCGACAATCCCGAGACACCGTCCGCGCCGTACGCGGTGAACCTCATTGTGCACCGGTCCAACGACCGCCTCGAAGAAGACCTCGCGACGATCGTCGAGTTCCAGGTGCCGCTGGTCATCACCTCGCTCGGGGCACGCACCGACGTCAACGACGCGATCCACTCGTACGGCGGCATCGTCCTGCACGACGTCATCGACAACCGGTACGCGAAGAAAGCCGTCGAGAAGGGCGCCGACGGCTTGATCGCGGTCGCCACCGGCGCCGGCGGACATGCGGGCACGCAGTCTCCGTTCGCTCTCGTCCAGGAGATCCGCACCTGGTTCGACGGTCCGCTGCTGCTGTCCGGCGCGATCGCGCACGGCAATTCCATTCTCGCCGCGCAGGCTGCCGGTGCGGATCTCGCGTACATCGGGTCGGCGTTCATCGCGACGACGGAGGCACACGCCCAGGACGAGTACAAGCAGATGCTCGTCGACTCGTCGGCCTCCGACATCGTCTACACGAACCTGTTCAGCGGCGTGCACGCCAACTACCTCCGGGGCAGCATCAGCCGCGCGGGCATGGACCCCGACAACCTCGCCACCTCGGATCCGTCCGCGATGAACCTGGGTGACGACAAGACCGAACCCGGCGGCACCGCGAAGGCGTGGCGCGACATCTGGGGTGCGGGTCAGGGCATCGCCGTCATCGACCGGATCGCTCCCACCGCTCGCGTCGTCGAGCGACTCGCCGACGAATACGCCGCGGCCCGCAAGCGGCTGTCGCTCTGACGACCCTCCGGGTTCGTCCGGCACACACGACAGCGTTGCCCCCTGTCGAACGTGATGACCTGGGGGGTGGTGTCGCCAGGGTCCGGGGGTGTTCGTCGGAGACGCTGATCAGAGGTCCGGCCACCGCCTGGTCCGGCGCAATGCCGGACGGTTCGCGGGCGGCAGGTCTGCATAACGTGGATGCGCGAGCACGACACCCAAGCCGAGGCCGGCACCGTCAACATCCCCGGAAAGGGCGCGATGTTCGAGATCGAAGACGTGGGCGTGTTCCTCGGCCTGGACGTCGGCAAAACCGCTTGCTCGTACACTTCCGA
>NZ_JBHWWX010000060.1:0-16100 GCF_042730335.1 Rhodococcus sp. NPDC060084 | reverse complement strand
CGGTCATCCTGTGGATGACCGGGACCTTCGTCGTGGTGGATCGGTGGTGCTACGGAGCCGGCACCGGTGGCCGGACCGCTGTCGTTGCGAGAGTTACCGGCGTTGCGGGATCAGCACTTCGGACTGGGAAATCGTGCCCGAGATACCCGTCGAGTCCTGCGCTGCCAGAAGGACTGCGGCAGCGCCCATCGTCTCGGGTGGCTCCACCATTTCCGGCGGGATCGTCCGTCCGCCACCGCCGGCTGTCCATCCTTCGGTGAGGACGACGCGCGACGGTGCCAGGCAGTTGACCGCGATATTGTCTGCCTTCAGGTCGGCCGCGAGGCCGGTGTAGAGGCGTTCGACACCTGCCTTCGACACCCAGTATGCGTTGGCACCGCGATCGGTCATGGTGACGCCGTTCGTTGTCACCGCGATCATGGATCCTCCCCCGCGGGCGCGCAGGTGCGGGATCGCCGCCTTCGTCACCGTGAACACGCCCGTGAGGTTGACGTCCAGGCACAATTGCCACCGCTTCGCGGGCGTCGATTCGATCGGCCCCATCCACAGCACGCCGGCGTTCGCGACGAGGATGTCGAGCCCGCCGAATGTCTCGACGGTCGCGGTGATCGCCTCGTCGACCGACTGTTCGTCGGTGACATCGCACGGAACGGGAATCGCACGTCCGCCGGCGTGTGTGATCCGTTCGGCGACCGAGTGGATCGTGCCCGGGAGCTTGCCTTCTCGTTCCGACCGTGCGCCAACCGCGACCGTGGCGCCTGCGTCGGCGAGTGCCACGGCGATCGCCGCGCCGATCCCCCGGCTCGCGCCGGCGACGAATGCGACCTTCCCGTCGAGCCGGCTCACTTCGGCGGGAACCTCAGGGCGCCGTCGAGACGGATGACCTCACCGTTGAGGTAGTCGTTCTCGACGATCGATGCGACCAGCGTCGCGTATTCGTTCGGACGTCCCATGCGCTTGGGGTGCGGCACCTGCGGGCCCCAGTACGCCTCGAGCTGATCGCCGGCCTTGCCGTACGCCGGAGTGAGGATGGTTCCGGGCGCGATGGTGTTCACCCGGATCCCCAGCGGAGAAAGGTCACGCGCGGCGACGAGGGTCATGCCGATGACCCCGCCCTTGGCTGCTGCGTAGGGAAGCTGGCCGATCTGGCCTTCGTATCCGGCGATCGACGCGGTGTTGATGATGACGCCGCGGCTGCCTTCCTCGTCGAACGGATCCTGCTGGGCGATCGCAGCGGCGGCGAGACGCATGACGTTGAAGGTCGAGGTCAGGTACGACTGGATCGTCTTCGTGAAGGCCTCGAGCGGCATCGCGCTGCCGTCCTTGCCGACGAGACGGCCACCGCCGGCGGGTCCGCCGTGGCAGTCCACCGAGATGCGGAGCGGTGCCAGCGACTGGGCCTCTGCGATTGCGGCCGAGACCGAATCCTCGTCACCGGCATCGGTGCTGACGTAACGAACTCCCAGTTCCTGCTCGAGTTCTTTGCCTTTTTCGTCGTTGACGTCGGCGATGACGACCTTGGCGCCGGCTGCGTGGAGACGACGAACGGTGGCCTGACCGAGCCCACCCGTACCGCCGACGACGATCGCGGAGCTACCTTCTACCTGCATCTCGATTTCCCTTCTTGCAACTGCGGCTCTGCACCTGTGAGAATAATGTTCTCATGAACCTAAGCATGATTCTAGAAATGGCCGCAAGCAACGGCGATCGGGCGGTGGCGACCGTCGGCGATCGCACGCTGACGGCCGCGCGCCTCGACACTCTGGCACGCCGCGCTGCCGTCGGCTTCCGGAATCATCCGGCGGTCCTGTATTCGGGAGCAAACCATCTCGCGTACCCCGTCGCCCTCTTCGGCGCGGCTCTGGCCGGTGTGCCGTTCGTCCCCCTCAACTATCGGCTCGGGGTGCAGCAACTCACCGCACTGAAGGATCGGCACCCGGGGGCACTCGTCCTCGACGAGGCCGACCTGGACGCGCTCACCGACGACGCGCTCGGCGAGGTCGACACGTCCGACCTGGAAGGTCAGTGGGACGGTGACGCGGTCGCGGCCATCATCTACACGAGTGGCACGACATCGGATCCGAAGCCCGCAATCCTGCGGCACCGCCATCTGCTGGCATACGTTCTCAACACGATGGAGTTCGCCTCGGCCGCCGAGACCGACGCGTCGCTCGTGTCGGTCCCGCCGTACCACATCGCGGGACTGACCAACCTCCTGTCGAACTTCTACACGGGTCGCAGGGTGGTGTACCTCGCCGCCTTCGACCCGAAGGTGTGGCTCGACACCGTCCGTCGCGAGCAGGTCACCCACGCCATGCTCGTGCCGACCATGCTCGCGCGCATCGTCGCCGAACTCGGCGACGACGAGGCGGCCACGCCCTCGCTCGCCAGCCTTGCCTACGGCGGGTCCCGGACGCCGCGTCCGGTCCTCGAACATGCGTTGCGGGTGTTCCCGCACACGGGATTCGTCAATGCCTACGGGCTCACCGAGACCGCGTCGTCGATCGCGGTGCTCGGCCCCGACGACCACCGGGTGGCCTTCGCTTCCGACGATCCCGCAGCCCGCGAACGGCTCGGCTCCGTCGGACGTCCGCTGCCCGGCATCGAGATCGAGATCCGCACCGAAGACGGAGAGCGGGTGGAACCGGGTCACAGCGGCCTGATCTACGTTCGCGGGGAGCAGATCTCCGGTGAATACGGCAACCGGAGCGTCCTCGACGGTGAGGGCTGGTTCTCCACCCGCGACCTCGGGCACCTCGACAGCGACGGCTACCTCTTCGTGGAGGGCCGGTCCGACGACACCATCATCCGGGGCGGCGAGAACATCGCCCCCGCCGAGATCGAGGACGTGCTGCTCGCTCATCCCGGGGTCACCGAAGCTGCCGTCATCGGTGTCTCCGACGCGGAATGGGGTCAGCGCCTCGTCGCCGTACTCGTCGGCTCCGCGGACCCCGAAGAAGTCCGCCAATGGGTCAAGGACCGGCTGCGCTCGTCCAAGACACCGGACACGATTGTGTTCCGCGACGAGCTTCCGAAGACCGAAACAGGAAAACTTTTGCGCCGCAACCTACTCGCCGAACTGGAGAACACCCATGCCTGAAGCCGTCATAGTCTCTGCACTGCGTACCCCGATCGGTACCGCCATGAAGGGCACTCTTCGTGACACCACCGCATTCGAGCTCGCCCATCACGTGGTGTCGGCCACCGCGGAGGACCTCGACAAGAGCCTCATCGACGACGTGATCCTCGGTGAAGGCCTGTACGGCGGCGGCGTGATCGCGCGTCATGCAGCGCTCACCTCCGGGCTCGTCTCCGTACCCGGTTTGTCCCACAACCGGCACTGCGCGGCGGGCCTCGCCGCGGTGCAGACCGCCGCGGCAGGGATTCGTGCCGGCATGGACCAGCTCGTGATCGCCGGAGGCGTGAACTCCGCCTCCACCTCTCCGCGGTCGATGGTCCGGCAGGGTGACGAGTGGGTGCCGTGGATGTCGCCCACCCACCCCGACCAGCCCGACGCGCCCAACCGCGACATGTCCATCACCGTCGGCTGGAATGCCGCGGTCAAGGCAGGCGTGACCCGGGAAGAGATGGACGCCTGGGCGTTCCGGTCCCATCAGATGGCACTGCGGGCGATCGACGAGGGACGGTTCAAGGAAGAGATCGTTCCCATCGAGACGCCGCACGGCCTGTTCTCCGTCGACGAGCATCCCCGCCGCGACACCAGCCTCGAGAAGCTCGCCTCGCTGAAGGTGCTGCACCCCGAGATCGAGGGCTTCGGCATCACCGCGGGCAACTCCAGTGGCGGTAACGACGCCGCGGCGGCACTCGCCATCGCCAGCAGCGACCTCGGCCTGCCGGCGCTCGGCACCGTGCGCGCTTGGGCCTCGGTCGGTGTCGATCCGGCCATCACCGGTCTCGCACCCGTCGAAGCGATCCCGAAGGCGCTCGCCCGCGCCGGACTGTCCATCGCCGACGTCGACCTCTTCGAGATCAACGAAGCATTCGCCGCGCAGTGCGTCGCATGCATCAAGCTGCTCGACCTGGACCCCGAGAAGGTCAACACGAGCGGCAGCGGTTGCTCGCTCGGCCATCCCGTCGCGGCAACCGGTGCCCGGATGCTGGTCACGCTCGTCCACGAGTTGCGCCGTCGCGGCGGCGGCATCGGTGTCGCGGCGATGTGTGCGGGCGGAGGTATGGGATCGGCCACCGTCATCGAGGTGCCTGCGCCTTGAGTGGTTCCGGCACAGCGAACATCGCCGATCTGCTCACTGCGGCGCGCGGAGGATCTCCGCGCGCCGCAGGGCGGCTGCTGAGTCTGGTCGAGAGCCCGCGTCGCAACGAGGTGCTCGAGGCTCTGGGGCCGGCCACCACTCGGGTGGTCGGTGTCACCGGCCCACCCGGGGCAGGCAAGTCCACCACTGTCGGTGCGATGGTCGCCGGGTACCGGGCGCGCGGGCTGCGGGTCGCGGTCCTGGCGGTGGACCCGTCGTCGCCGTACAGCGGCGGCGCCCTTCTCGGTGACCGCATCAGGATGGCCGAGCACGTCCACGACCGTGACGTGCTCATCCGTTCCGTGGCCTCGCGTGGGCATCTCGGTGGGCTCGCGGCTGCGGTGCCGGCTGCGATCCGCCTGCTCGCCGCCTTGGCCTACGACGTGATCGTGCTCGAGACAGTGGGCGTCGGCCAATCGGAGATCGAGATCGCCTCGGTCGCCGATCCCACGTTGGTGATACTCAATCCCGGTGGTGGAGACACCGTTCAGGCCGCGAAGGCAGGATTGCTCGAAGTCGCCGACCTTCTCGTGGTCAACAAGGCCGATCGGGAAGGCGCGGATCAGACCGTCCGGGATCTCCGGACCGAGGCGAAGGTACCGATCCTCAAGCTGGTCGCCTCCACCGGAGCAGGGATCCCGGAGTTGCTCGACGCCATCGAGGCGCACCAGCGCGCCGACACCCCGGAACGACGGAGTGCGCGCGCCCGGGCCCAGATCCTCTCGCTTGCCCACACACTGCTCCGCACACATCCGGGGCTCGGGGACCTGGCGGATTCGGTCGCGGACGGCAGCAGTGACGCGTACGCGGCCGCCGAACAGTTGATCTTCGGCGCCGGTGCCGTCTCCCGTGGACCGGTCAGCTGAACTCGGGAACGATCAGGGGCAAGTCGACGGTGGTCCGGATGCCGGGCGCCGCCGCACACACCGCGGGAATCGCGTTCACCGCGCGGTTGGCCGTGTACGACGGCGACACCTCGCTCATCCGCTCGAGCGGGACCGGGAACCGCATCTCGATGTCGAGGGGGGGCGTCGCCGTCGACCGAGATGTGCCACCCGGTGGAATGAAGATCCCAGTCCGCATCGAAATCGTCGGTGCAGTACCAGGTGGGGCGGAACCGCATGAGTTCTCGGCCGTCCTTCATGCCCGACACGGTGATTCTCTGGGCGGCGACGGTCCCCGCTTCGATCGTTCCTGCCGCGATGGTCACCGAGTGCCGGGCGACCGCCACCTCGCCGGACGCTTCGACCGAGTCGAGAGAAACTCCGAGTGCGTCGGCCAGTGCCAGTGCGGAGAGGGACGGACCGAAGTTGGACTGTACGTGGGCGAGGCGGGCGTCCGCGAAGTCTCCGGCCGGACCACCGAAACCCATGACTTCGAACAGGATTCCGGGCGAATTACGTTGTGACAGGTCGGCGTACTCGTCGATGGCCAGGTGCTCGAGACGGCGCTGAATGGACGCGAGGACGAGCGGCACGGCTTCGGTGATGAAACCCGGACTGCTCCCGGTGCTGTGGATCGATGTGCCGCCGAGCGTGCACGCTTCCTCGACGGCAGCACGCAGCGCCGGATCCATGGTCCTCGGATGATGGAACTCCCCACGTGTGGTGACGACGTGCGTTCCCGACGCGAGGATCCGGCAGACTTCGTCGAGATCGAATCTCAACGGCATGTACAGGACGCAATCGGCACCCAGGGCCAGGATGTCGTCGATCTTCCTGGTGGCACGCACGCCCACCGTGTCGCGTCCGCACAACTCCCCGGCGTCACGTCCGGCCTTGTCGTCGCTGTGGACGTACACGCCCGCGAGGGTGAGCGCCGGATGATCGATCACCGCCCGGAGGGCACGTGTGCCGATGTTTCCGGTTGCCCATTGAACCACCCGCAGGGGACGGGTGTTCTCCCCGTCCGGAGCGACTGCGGTGCCGATCGGCCCGGACACGGGAGACTCTTCCACTTCACACCTCGTTCTCGACGGGTATCACGCGAAAAGGGTTGCAACGAGACCTATCCGGGAAGACGAACGAGAGCTTCCTGCGCGTACGAGGCGACGAGGCTGCCGCCTTCGGTGAGCACGTCGCCACGGCCGAAGCAGCGACCGTGGGTCAGTACGGGACTGTGCTGGCGCAGCAACAGCCATTCGTCGCTGCGGAAGGGGCGGTGGAACCAGAGGTTGTGCGAGGTGACCGCCGAGGTGAACTTCGTTCCGTTGCCGGTGTGATCGAAGCCTTCGATGCCGAGCAGAGCGGTACCGATGAGATTGAGGTCGGTCGCGTACGCGGTGAGCGCGGGCGCGAAAAGAGAGTCGACTTCCGGTGTGCGCATCCACATCTCGAACTCCGGGGCGGACACGCCGGAATCTGCGAGATCCGTCGTCGTGCGGGTCTCCCACGGGATCAGCGAGTATTCGGTACGGGTGTCGGCCGGCAGGACTCCGGGCACGGCATCGGCGGTCTGGAGGTCGGGGCCTTCTTCGTGCGTGTGCATGGACACCGACGCGGTCGCGAGAACGCCGCGGGACTGCCGTGCGACCGCTGTCAGAGTCGCGAAGGAACGACCTTCGTGCTGCCGGGTGACCTCGTATCGCACGGGCTCGTCCGCACGACCTTCACGCGCGAACACCGCGTGCAGCGATTTGATGCTCTTTTCGGGGCAGGAGAGTTGCGCGGCGCGGACGAACTGCCCGAGAAGTTGCCCCCCGAACAACCGGTGGTACTCCAGTTGCAGGTTGGCACCGTCGAAGAGCGCGACCTCGTTTCGGTCGTCGTCCGAGGGGCATGCGCGTAGGTCGAGGCAGGCGAGGAGATCGTTCCAGAGCTCGGGCACACGCCGAGTGTAAGCGAACTGCTCAGCTTTGAGAATACCGTTCTCGTCAGCGGGCAGCGAATCCTTCGGAGCAGAAGGTCCAGACTTCTTCGGCGGTGATCGCGCGCGCCGTGTCGTCGCCACCGCTGGACTGTGCGATGAACATCACGGTCTGCATCGTCATGGCAGCCATGCGCTTCGGGTTGGCGCCCTCGCGCATCTTGCCGGCGGCCGCGACCTTTTCCATGAGCTCGGTGAACAGTGCAAGCATCGCCGCGTGCGCGACCTTGACCTCGGCCGGATGCGTGAGCAGCAGCTGAGGAGCGAAATCGGTGAACAGGGGACGCTGTGCAGTCGGGTCCGGGCGCGACGACTCGAAAAGCAATTCGACGGCGACGCGAAGCTGGTCGAGGGGGTCGTCCTCACCCGCCGCAGCGGCGCGGATCTGGTCGGCCGAGCGACCGAGCGCGTCCTCGAACAGCGCGAGCAGAAGCTCGTGCTTCCCGTCGAACTGCAGGTAGAAGCTGCGGAGCGACTGCTTCGACCGGTCGACGACTTCCTGGACGGTGAAGTCGGTGCTTCCCTTTTCGGTGATGATCGCCTGTGCTGCGTCGAGGAAACGCTGTACGCGCTGCTCGGCGCGCAGCTTCGCGGTCCGGATCGACCGCTCGACTGCCCGCTGCTTCCAGGCCGGCTCTTCGCTCGGGCCGGTCACCGCTGGGACTGCGCTTCGTCACGTGGGGTGGACATAGGAGCACTGTACCGGAGGGTAGGGACACTTCGGGGTAGCAACAGTACCCTCCGGACGCGAACATGAGACTCTTACTATCTTCATAAGAGAATGTTATTCTCACTCCAATTGTGCATTGCAGCACTGGCAAGGAGGCATGCCGGAATGCTCTTCGAGTTCGACTCCGATCAGCAGTTGTGGCAGAAAACCGTCCGTGAAGTGACGGCGAAGGAATGTCCACCCACTCTCGTACGTGCCGTGGTCGACAGCGGTGCCGATCCGGCACCCCTGTGGAAGACGTACGTGGGGATGGGATGGACCGAACTCGCCGATCCCGAGTCGGCGGTCGAACTCGCCATCGTCATCGAGGAACTCGGACGGGCAACCGACCCCACTCCGTTCCTGGCGACGACGACACAGTTCGCCCCGCTCGCGGGGGTGACCGGACCCGATCGTGCAGGGGCCGCGGTCTACGAGGGTGTGAAGGCCTACCGCGACTCGACAGGCTGGGTCCTCCACGGAACAGCGCTGCGTGTGCTCGACGGTGACAGGGCCGAGCAACTCGCCGTCGTGACCGAGGCCGGCGTCTTCACCGTCGACGCCGACAAGGTTGCGGCGAGACGCAGTCCGGTCTTCGATCCGGTTCTCCACGTCGCGGATCTGTCGTTCGACGGTGTGCGGGTCGAGGGCGAACCCCGGACCGGGATCGATGTCGAGGGAGCGCGCCATATCGCGCTCACCGGTCTCGCACTGTCCACAGTCGGTGCGTGCCAACGCGTTCTGGACCTCGCGCTCGACCACGTGCGCAACCGTCAGCAGTTCGGTGTGCCGATCGGGTCGTTCCAGGCGGTCAAGCACCGGGCGACCGACATGCACGTCGCAATCCAGCGTGCCCGGGCACTGGCGTACTTCGCGGCGCTCACCGTCGCCGAGAACGATCCCCGCCGCAGGCTGGCTGCCTCCATGGCGAAAGCGGCTGCGGGGGAATGCCAATCGCTCGTCTTCCGCAGTGGCCTCCAGCTGTTCGGTGCGATGGGCTTCACCTGGGAGAACGACCTTCAGTTCGCGCTCAAGCGCGCTCGCGCAGCCGAGCACATGCTCGGGTCCGCGTCGGAGCACCGGGCGCTGATCGCCGAGGAGTACCGTGCAACTTTCGTTTGATTCCGATGTCGAGGAGTTCCGCGCCGAATTCGTCGCGTTCCTCGAAGACAACCTTCCCGACGAGTCGGAGGCCGCCGAGCGCGCCCACTCGAGTGCCGACGTACCGGAGTGGGCTCGACGGTGGCAGCGCACCCAGTTCGACCACGGATGGCTGCTGCCGGCCAACCCACCGGAATTCGGTGGCCGGAACGCGACGATTCTGCAGCAGTACGTGCACCTCGAAGAGTTGTCGAAGCGGCGGATCTATCACAGCTTCAACCCTCAGGGCCTCGGGATCATCGCGGCGTCCCTGCTGTCGTTCGGGTCGGAAGAGCAGAAGAAGAACTGGGCGATTCCCATCCTGCGCGCCGAGATCACCGCGGCCCTCGGTATGAGCGAACCCGGCGCCGGATCCGACCTCGCCTCGCTGCGTACCCGTGCCGTGCTCGACGGTGACCACTTCGTCGTCAACGGACAGAAGGTATGGACCTCCGGTGCGCACGACGCCGACGTCCTGCTGACGTTCGTGCGCACCGACCCGGATGCGCCGAAGCACAAGGGCATCAGCGTTCTGCTGATCCCGACCGACACCCCGGGTGTCGTGCGGCGCCCGTTCCCCTCGATCGCGGACGGCGACGATCGGGACTTCAACGAGGTGTTCTTCACCGACGTCCGGGTGCCCGCGGAAAACCTCATCGGAGAGCTGAACGGCGGCTGGAAGGTCGCCAACGGTTCGCTCGGCCACGAGCGGACGCTGCTGTGGCTCAGCTTCTCGGATCGGCTGCAGGACCTCGTCGAGGATTTCCGCCCGCAGACGGTGCTCGATCGCGACCGGTTCGCCAGTCTCGTCATGGACCATCAGGCACTGAAACTTCTCGGTTCGGCTGCGCTGGTGCGTGAATCGCGCGGCAACCAGGATGTACCGGCATTGTCGGTACTCAAGCTGCTCGGTTCCGAAGCGGTGCAGAACGGTGCCGAGTACGCGCTCGACGCCGCCGGTGCGGAAGGGCTCGTCCATCCCGCCACCACGTCGGCGTACGTGCCGTGGAATCTCGACAACTTCTCGTCCAGCTGGTTCGAACGTTTCGTCCGGAGTTTCGCCGGCACCATCGCGGGCGGCACGTCGGAAATTCAGAGGAACATCATCGCCGAGCGGGTGCTCGGCCTTCCCCGTGGATGAGGAGCCCGACATGTACATCCTGTACGAGGTCGAGGACAAGATCGCGACGATCACGCTCAACCGGCCCGACGCCGCGAACGCCCAGAATGCTGCTCTTCTCGACGAACTCGACGAAGCATGGCGGAAGGCCGGCGACGATCCCGAGGTGTCGGTGATCGTCCTCCGAGCGGAGGGCAAGCACTTCTCGGCGGGCCACGACATGCGTGGTGGGGGCCCCGTCCCCGACAAGATCACGCTCGAGATGATCTATTCGACCGAGTCCCGCCGGTACCTCGAATACTCGATGCGGTGGCGGAACATTCCCAAGCCGTCCATCGCCGCCGTCCAGGGCAGGTGTATCGCGGGTGGCCTGCTGCTGTGCTGGCCGTGCGATCTCATCGTCGCGTCGGAGGACGCTTCGTTCTCCGACCCGGTCGTGATGATGGGCATCGGCGGTGTCGAATACCACGGCCACACCTGGGAACTCGGCCCGCGCAAGGCCAAGGAGATTCTGTTCACCGGCCGCCCGGTGACCGCGGACGAGGCGGAGAAGACCGGCATGGTCAACAAAGTCGTGCCCCGGGATCGTCTCGATGCCGAGGTTCGCGAACTCGCCGAGCAGATCGCTCAGATGCCGCCGTTCGGTCTGCGGCAGGCGAAGCGGGCTGTCAATCAGACGCTGGACGTGCAGGGCTTCTACGCAGCCATCCAGTCGGTGTTCGACATCCACCAGACCGGGCACGGAAACGCGCTCAGTGTCGGTGGCTGGCCGGTGCTGATGAAACTCGACGAGATGAAGCAGAACATCAAGTAGAGCGCACGCCCGAAGGGCGCCCCTCCGATGCGGAGGGGCGCCCTTTCGTCGTGGTCGTGGTCAGACCTTGCGGGTGACGCCGCCGTCCACCCGGATGATCGCTCCGGTGGTGAAACTGGACGCGTCACTGGCGAGATGCAGTGCGAGCGGGGCGATCTCCTCCGGCCGGCCCATGCGACGCAGCGGGACGAACGGTGCGTCCTCGTCCTCGGCCGGCGCCCACGCCTTCGACAGATCGGTGCGGAACGGTCCGGGCAGGATCGCGTTGACCCGCACCTTCGGGGCATATGCCTCTGCGAGGCCGACGGTCAGCGCGTTGAGACCGGCCTTCGCGCACGCGTAGGGCAGTTCCCGCACGCTGGCGACCAGCGACCCTGCGGTACCGACATTGATGATCGACCCACCGTCGTGATCGGCCATGTACGCCCCGGCCCGAACGGCGAGGCGGAACGGGCCTTTCAGGTTGACCCCGAATGTCTTGTCGTAGAGGTCTTCGGTGATGGACTCGAGGTCCTCGTACAACGGGGACATGCCGGCGTTGTTGATGAGGATGTCGAGCCGCCCGAAATGCTCGAGAGTGGTGTCGACGAGGTCGTTACAGTCGTCCCAGCGGCCGACGTGGCAGGCGACGGGCAGGGGCTTTCTTCCCGTGGTCTCCGCGATTTCCTCGGCGGCGGTGACACAGTTGTCCAGTTTGCGGGAGGCGATGACGACGTCGGCGCCGGCTTCGGCGAGGATCTGGGCGATGGCCCTGCCGATCCCGCGCGAACCACCTGTGACGACAGCGGTTTTCCCGCTCAGATCATGAAGAGAATCGAGTTGTGACATGACACGATCATGCCCGAAAAAGCCGCCCTAGGAAAGCGTGTTCTCATCTGACAGAATCGAATTCCGGACTTGAGGAGGCCCCAATGACGCCGCAGGAATTGTGCGACAAGCACGAAATCGCAGAACTGATCTACCGTTATGCCACGTCTGTCGATACGAAGGACTGGGAGCGTATGGCCTCGGTCTTCACCGAGGACGCATATCTCGACTACAGCTCCGTGGGATATCCGCCCGGATCGCGGGACGACGTACTCGCGCTCTTGCAGAAGGCGCTCGATCAGTTACCGATGACGCAGCACTTCGTCACCAACATCGAGGTCGACCTCGACGGTGACAGGGCACGGGTGCGCGCGATGTTCTACAACCCCATGCGGCTTCCCGGCATGAGTGAATTGACCTACTGCGGAGGGAATTACCACCACGAGGTCATCCGGACCGACGACGGATGGAAGAGTTGCCGGCTCACCGAGGAAAGCCTGTGGTTCTCCAACCATCCCGATCCGGCCAAGGCATGATCCCTCGCCGGACCGGGATGCAGGTCGGTGTTTCAGAGGTTGACGAGACGGGGCGCTGACCCACCGGCACGGATGATGGCACCGGCCTCCCGGGTCAGCTCCCGGGAACTGCCGAGCATGCCGTCGAGCACGAGCGCGCGCCGGATATGCCGGTGCAGGTCGTGCTCGGCGGTGAATCCGATACCGCCCAGGACCTGCTGGCAATGACGCGCGGTGAGGATCGCGGCCCGGCCGGCCGCAGCTTTCGCGAGCAGTGAGCCCAGGTCGTCGGTGGCCGCATGCAGCGTGGCCTCGGCGCCCTCGATGGCGACGAAGGTTTCCGCGAGCCGATGCCGCACCGCCTGGAAACCCGCGATGGGCTTGCCGAACTGGGTGCGGTCGAGTGCATGGGTACGGGCCAGGTCCAGCATCGCTCGGCTCGTACCGACCAGCCACCAGCCGAGCGCCCGTCGCCCGGCGGACACCGGTATCGAGCTTCCGGACTCCACCACGGCGACAGGAAGTTCGGCGTCGAGAGCCTCGGTGTCCCGGTCGTGACGGGACCACTCGATCCACCGGTTACCGGTGTAGGGCAACGGCACGGTGGTACCGATGCCGGAGCCTGCCTCGGCGAGTACGACATCGTTGACGACGGGTGCATGCGCACCCGTCTCCCCGAGTAGCCCGAATACGAGAGGTATCGCCACTTCCGGCATCTCGGCGAGCATTTCCGGCCAGCCGAGTTCCACGAGTGCCGCATCGAGCGCGGCACCGGTGGTGGTCTCCATGGTCTTCCGCAGCGCATCAGCCAGGAGACCCAGTTCGGGATCCAGCGCCGCCGCATTCGGCCGGGCGGTCTTGTACGTCGTCATTCGGTCCCCAATCCGAGCAGCCGTCGCGCGATGATGTTCCGCTGGATTTCGGCGGTACCGCCGTAGATGGTCGCTGCGCGCGAATACAGGAATTCGGTGCGCCACTCCCCGTCCGACAGTTCGATCACACCGGGAAGAAGGTCGCGGGCGGTGTCGAACAACTGCTGCTCCGCGGTCGCGAGAAGGACCTTGTCGACCGAGGTCTCGGGACCCAGCGGTGCGCCCGACGCGAGGCGTTGCTGCGTCTCGTACGACCGGCTCCGCACGGTGTGCAGCGCGAGATACGCGGCGCCGAGTTCGTCGTCGGACGCCGAGTCCGTCTCCTGGACCAGCCGATCCAGCCGGGTGAACAGGTACGCGATCCGATGCCAGAAGCACGTCGACCGCTCGTGCGGGAGCAGATCCATCGCGAGCTTCCACCCGTCACCGGGGTTGCCGAGCATCCGCTCGGCGGGGACGACGACGTCGCCGAAGTACACCTCCGCGAACTCGTCGACCCCGTGCATGGTCCGCAGCGGACGCACCGTGATCCCGGGGGTATCCATGTCGACGAAGAACGCGGTGATGCCGCCGTGCCCGGGCGCGGTCCGCGTGAGCAGGACACACCGGGAGGAGAACTGCGCGAGACTGGTCCACACCTTCTGGCCGTTGACGACCCACTCGTCGCCGCGCTGTACCGCCCGTGTGGACAGCGACGCGAGGTCGCTCCCGGAGCCCGGCTCCGAGAACCCTTGGCACCACTGTTCCTCGCCGCGGAGCAGTTTCGGAACCATTTCGGCCGCAAGCTCCGGCCGGGCGTACGAGATCATCGTGGGCGCAAGCACTTCGATCATCGAGTAGATACCGGGCTCGGCGAGGTCGCGAGTTGCGACCTCTTCGCCGAGCACTGCCCGCAGCATCGCGTCGCCGCCGAGGCCACCGACCGCCTCGGGCCATCCGTAACGCATCCAGCCGGCGTCGTACAACGCACGCCGGACCCGGCCCAGCTGTTCGACCTGTGCGTCGAACGAATGATCTGGGCCGGGCCGGAGGTCGTTCTCGTCGAGCCAGGCGCGTACTGCGTCCCTGAACTCGGTCACGTTCATGCCGAGGGCCGCTCGAATGCGTGCGGAATGCCCGAATCGTGTGCGCCACTGCGACGCATGAAGGTCATCGCCCGGGTCCGGAGCCGCCACCCGTCCTCGGTGCGGACGTAGGTGTCGTTGTAGTACCCGATCCGCATGTCGTGGGTCGCGTGATCGACGAAGCACAGGGGCTGCGTCCCCGTCGCGGTGTCGCCCTCGAGTTCCACCAGCGCCGTGCCGGTCATGAACAGGCCCTTCGGGGCCGCCGCGACCAGTTCGGGGAACTGGTCGAGGGGGAACGCGTCGCCGAACGCACTGTAGGTGCCGTCGGGGGTGAAGACGGACACGACACCGTCGACGTCGCCCTTGGTCATGTTCACCGCGTAACGCGCGAGAAGCTGATTGATCTCGACCAGGTCGTCAGTTGTTGACATAGACCTTTCCGCCTTTCATCACGAACCGCACGTTCTGGGTGACGGTGATGTCTTCGGTGGGATCGCCGGGAACGGCGATGATGTCGGCGAGCAGGCCCTCGGCGAGACGGCCGCGGTCGTCCACGTCGATGAGTTCGGCCGCATTGATGGTCGCCGCTTGGATGACCGCCAGCGGCGGCATGCCGCGGTCGACGAGTGCGACGAGTTCGTCGGCGTTCTTGCCGTGCGGTATGGCAGGTGCATCGGTGCCGACCGCGATCTTCACGCCGGCCTTGTACGCGGCAAGCACCGAAGTGCGTGCCTTGGGGAACATCTCGGCCGCCTTGGCCTGGAGATCGGCCGGGGCGTGGGAGATGTCCATCGCGTCGGCGAGCCGCGTCGTCGGCACGAGGAACGTGCCGTTCTGCACCATCTGGTCGATCGCGTCGTCGTCGATGAGGAAGCCGTGCTCGATGCAGTCGATACCTGCGGCAACGGCCGCACGGACGGCGTCAGCGCCGTGCGTGTGGGACGCGACCTTGAGTCCACGGCGGTGCGCCTCGTCGACGATGGCGCGGAGTTCTTCGTCGGAATAGTGCTGTGCTCCGGGAAGTCCCGTGTGCGACATGACGCCACCGGAGACGCAGACCTTGATGAGCTGGGCGCCGTGCTTGATCTGGTACCGGACCGCCTTGCGGACTTCGTCGACGCCGTTGGCGATTCCCTCCTCGATCGTCAGCTCGAGGACACCGGGTGCGAACGCGGCGAACATGGTGGGGTCGAGGTGTCCACCGGTGGGAGTGATCGCATGGCCGGCGGGCACGATGCGCGGTCCGTCGACCCAGCCGGCGTCGATCGCCTTGCCCAGTGCCACGTCGAGCAGGTAACCACCCGTTTTCACGAACAGGCCGAGGTTGCGGACGGTGGTGAAACCGGCACGCAGCGTGCGACGCGAGTTACCCACGGCGCGGAGCATGCGCAGCGGCGGATCGTCCTGCACGGTGGAGTAGACGGGCTTCTCGCCGCGGCCACCCATCAGCAGGTTGACTTCCATGTCCATCAATCCCGGCATCAGGATCTGGTCTCCGAGGTCGATGACCTCGCCCTCCGGTTCGCCGCCGACACCGACGATCCGGTCGCCGTCGATGCGCAGGATGCCCGGTCGGATGATCTCGCCGGTGTCTACATCGAGTAGTCCGGCCGCCTTCAGTGTCAGCATGCGCTCACACCACCGGTTCTTTGGTGATGGTGGCCCAGGCGGCGCCGCTGTCGGGGACGCGGGGCTGTTTCCAGACTTCGATGGGGAAGGACACCATGACCAGTGATTGCATCAGGTGCATGAGGCTGCGTGCGTCGTCGGGCAGGTCGTCGAGGTCGAATTTGTCGCAGTAGGTGATGGCGTCTTCCAGGCGTGCGAAGGCGGCGTCGTAGAACTGCTGCATTTCGGGCATGGTCGAGGCGAGGCGTTTGGCGTAGCGCTCGGGTTCGGTGGCCAGGGCCCAGTCGGCGT
>NZ_JBHWWX010000059.1:0-16837 GCF_042730335.1 Rhodococcus sp. NPDC060084 | reverse complement strand
GGGTCCACATCGTCGATGTGGACGGCCCCGAGGTCTGTATGGGGGACGGTCTGTGAGGAGTCAGACGGTGACCGGTTCGGGCACCGGTGCGGTGGTCCGGATCCGTCCGGCGGCCCAGACGGCGGCGGTCGCGGCGGTGCACAGCCCGGCGCCGGCGACGTGCAGCACGACCAGCACGGCAGGCACGTCGGTCCAGAACTGCACGAGTCCGATACATGCCTGGGCGGCGACGAGGGCGAGGACGACCTTCAGTCGGGTCTTGACCGCTTTGGGGGCGTGGAGGGCGTACACGGCGAACGCGAGGCCGACGAGCAGTGCGAGATAGCCGACGAGTGCTTCCGCGTGCAGGTGAACCAGCATCGTGATGTCGAGGTCGAGGCGAGGCACCGGGTTGTCGATGCTCTTGTCACCGGCGTGTGGTCCCGCACCGGTCACCATGGTGCCCAGGACGAGGACGCCCGCCAGCGCGACGGCGGACAGAGCGGTGAGCCAGCGCAACGGCTGGGGCAGCACCTGCACGACGATCCCGTCGTCCGGTTCGCCGACCTTGGCGTAGAGGATCACTGCGAGCCAGACCATCAGCATGGAAGCGAGCATGTGGATCGCCACGGTCCACCACACCAGGCCCGCGAGGACGGTGATTCCGCCGAGGATCGCCTGGACGACCGTGCCGGCGGGCATCAGCCACGCCCACGCGATCACTTCCTTGCGACGGCGCGCCCGGGTCACAGCGAGGACGATCGCCGCCGCGACAGCGACGACCACGAACGTGAGCAGTCTGTTTCCGAACTCGACGACCTGGTGCAGGGTGTGGACGTTGCTCGACACCCCGACCGGGACCAGCGATCCCGGGAAGCACTGCGGCCAGGTGGGGCAGCCGAGCCCGGACGCGGTCACGCGGACCACGGAACCGGTCACTGCGATGCCGCCCTGGGTGAGGATCGTCAGGAACGCGATGATCCGCTGCGCCCGGAGAGACGGCAAGGGGAGACGGTCGACAAGGCTCAGGTAGCCGCGATACAACACGGCCCCGATGCTACGGCGTCGTCCACTACAACGTGTAGTTGGGTGCTGCGCCGATCAGGTGAACCGGAACCATCTCACAGCGGCGGTCCCGCCGATCGCCGTCCACACCACCAGAACGGCGATCGACAGCCAGTCCACGCCGCCCGCCACGGCGGTGTCGAGCGCCAGCGTCAGCGCGCCCGACGGCACGAGGCGCACGACATGCAGCAGCGCGTCCGGAACGACATCGTCGAGCAGCACGATGCTGCCGATTCCGAGGAGCACGAACCAGACGATGTTCGCCAGCGCGAGCACGATCTCGGCCCGCAACGTGCCGCCGAGCAACAGTCCGAGGGTCGCGAACATCACCGTTCCGAGCGCGATCACGACGGCGCCGACGAGCAGTCCCACCGCGGTGGGCCGCCATCCGAGCGCGACGCCGATTCCTCCGAGGAGAACTGATTGCAGCACCACTACGATCCCGACAGCACCGCTTTTACCTGCGATGATGCCCCACTTCGGGAGTGCGGTCGCACCGATTCTTTTCAATGCACCGTATCTGCGGTCGAATCCGACGGCGATCGCTTGCCCGGTGAAGGCGGTCGACATGATCGCCACCATCATCACGGCGGGAAGAACGCGGGCGGCACGGTCCTCACCGAGATCGGCGATCGGCAGCAGGGTGAGACCGATCAGCAGCGTGATGGGGATGAACATCGTCAGCAGCAACTGCTCGCCGTTGCGCAGCAGTAGTTTCAGCTCCATCCGCGTCTGCGCCGCGAGCATCCTCGCCGGCGCATTCGGAGTGGGACGGGGCGTGAAGGTCCCCTCGGCGAATCGATTGTTCGCCAGTCGGTCGTGGGTCACGCTCACCCTCTCAGCTCCCGTCCGGTCAGTTCGAGGAACACGTCCTCGAGGCTGCGCTGGTCCACCCGGATCTCGGTGGCCAGCACACCCAGCTTCTCGCACCACTGCGCTGCCGCGGCGACGACGGACGGTTCGACCGCACCTTCGATCAGGTAGCGGCCGGGGAGTGCTTCGCGGACCCGGCAGGTGCCGGTCAGCGCGGATTGCAGCGGTGCCACGTCGAGAGCGGGCGGGGCCGTCACCCACAACTGGCCCTCCGCGCCGGTGCGCATGACTTCTTCCGGGGTTCCCGCCGCCACGACGCTGCCGTGATCGATGATCACGATTTCGTCGGCGAGTTCTTCGGCTTCGTCCATCAGGTGCGTGGTCAGCAGCACGCTCACGCCGTCGCGGCGCAACGCATCGATCAATTCCCAGACCAGCAGCCGGGCCTGTGCGTCGAGACCGGCTGTGGGCTCGTCGAGGAACACCAGTTCGGGTCGGCCGACCAGGGCGCACGCCAGCGCGAGACGCTGCTGCTGGCCTCCGGACAACCGCCGGTAGGGGGTACGCCGCGCTTCCTCCAGGCCGAGACGATGGAGCAACCAGTCCGGATCGAGGGGATCTGCCGAGTAGGCGGCCACGAGGTCGAGCATCTCGCCCGCACGGGACCCGGGGTAGGCGCCGCCGCCTTGCAGCATCACGCCGATCCGTGGTCGCAGCGCGTCGGAGTCGGCGACCGGATCGAGTCCGAGCACTCGGACGGAGCCCGCATCGGGGGTCACGAACCCCTCGCACATCTCGACGGTGGTCGTCTTCCCGGCGCCGTTCGGGCCGAGCAGGGCGAGCACCTGGGCGCGTTCGACCGTCAGGTCGAGGCGGTCCACCGCGGTGACGCCCCCATAGGTCTTCACAACGCCGTCCAGGCGCACGGCCGGCACTGCGGCGGAGGGAGAACTCGGGGTCACAGGGTTCCAGCCTAGGCGTCGGCGGTTTCCGGCGGGCGCGCCGGTGCGCGCTCCTCACCCCGCCACGGCAGGATGTTGCGCGTCGCGACGATGAGCAGACCCACCACCGCGATGGTGGCGATGGCGGCCTGCACGATGATGAACGGCTGATACTCGCCGCCGTTCGGCATCAGGATCACGCTCACCACCGACGAGAACGCGATCGTGGGAATGCGGAAGATCGGGCGGGTCGCCCACGCGGCCAGGGAAATCACCGCCCAGAGCAGGTACCAGGGCTGCACCACCGGGAACAGGAGCACGATCGCGCCGAGCGAGACGCCGAGCGCGCCGACGGGGTGGATCCGTCCCGTCAGGGTTGCCAGCAGCATCCGCACCGTGATGAACGCGGCGACCACGGCGGCGATGGGGCGCGTGATGGACAACACAGCCGTCGTGTGGTCGCCGAGACCGAGCAGGACCCCGCCGAGCCCCGTGCCCATCCCGAGCAGTGTCGGAATCGACATCCAGCTGCGGACCTCGGTGGCGGTCCCGAGAGTCTGCGTCCATCCCAGGCCCAGGCCGCTGCCCCAGCTGACGACGCCGATCACCAGTACGGCGCCGATCCCGAGCATCACCGCCGTGGTCACAACTGCGCGGACGCCGCCGCCTCGCCTCCGCGCGAGGGCCATGCCCACGAAACCGAGTGCGAGTAGTGAGGGCAACTTGATCATGGCGGAGAGCGCGATGAGCGCGGTACCCGCGGCGATCCAGGCCGTCGCGCGGTTGCGGTACGCGCGGCCGTCCGGGGTGTCGCCGTAGACGCCGCGCAGCGCCAGTTCCACGCCGGTGAGCATGAGGCCGAGCATCAGTGCCTCGTTGTGGACGCCGGCAACCAGGTGGAAGAGCAGCAGCGGGTTCGCGGCGCCGAGCCACAGTGCGCTCACGGACGCGACCCCGCAGCGTCGCGCCAGCCGAGGCAGCGCCCACACGATCAATGCGACCCCGACCAGCGCGAAGAGCCGGTGTACGAAGATTCCGGCGACGATGTTCTCGCCGGTGAGTGCCGCGATCTTCTCGCCGAGCCACAGGAATGCCGGGCCGTAGGGCGCCGAGGTGTCGCGCCAGATGTTGGGCACCGTCCGCGTCAGCACATGGTCGACTCCGAGCGCACCGGCGGGACCGATGGCATACGGATCCAGTCCGCGCGCGGCGATCTCGCTCTGCGCGAGATAGGAATACACGTCCTTGCTGAACATCGGCGGTGCGACGACGAGCGGCACGATCCACAGCAACAGCGTCCGGTCGAGCTGGGAGCGCGTCAGCCGGCGTGGTTGTCCGTCCGGGTCGCGGCGGCCGATGGCGAATCGGCCCAGCAGAAGCCAGGCGAGCACCACAAGCACGATGCCCGTCATCGTCACCGTCAGTGCCGCACTGGGCATCCGTGCGGCCAGGCCGAGTCCGCGGACTCCCTGCACCGGATTCTGCAGGACGGGTTGCGCCCCGGCGCCGAGCGCACCGATCGCCATCAGTACGGCGCCGGTCGCACCGAACAGCCTGATCCGGTGCAGCTGCGTGGTCTCGACCGGATCGAGCCCACGACCCTCGGTCTCGTCGCCGTGCAGCACGACGGAGACGTCGGCCCGGGGACTCGGACGGTCGAGTCCGAGTGCGCGTCGCGTCAGGTCGAGGATGCGCGGCCCGATGCCGGGTCGCCCCGCCGCGACCGGGTTCTCGCTCGGACTGAGGGGTGGGTTCGACGGCACCCGAGCAGCGTAACGGGCGGCGTCCGCGGCACCGGACGGCTCCGGGATCGAAGGGTGAGGAAGGGCACCCTTGGTGGAACAGTTTCCTGAATTCCGTCACACTGGTGTTGTGAAATCATCGACCGCACTCGACGTGCAAGCAGAACGCACAGGTCACGCGCCTGTCGCGCGCGCTGCTGCGACCGGTCGCGATGCACACGAAGGTCAGACCCGCGCCGCGGTGGTGAAGCTTCTCGTCGAACACGGACCCATCACCGCACCCGAAATCGGGGAGCGACTCGGACTCAGCGCGGCAGGCGTGCGTCGCCACCTCGACGCCCTGATCGAATCGGGTGAAGCCGAGGCCGCCGCACCGTCACGCCGGCAGGGCCGCGGCAGGGGCAGACCCGCGCGACGCTTCCAGCTCACGGCCGTCGGCCGTGCGCGGCTCGGCCACTCCTACGACGATCTTGCCACTGCCGCCATGCGCCACCTGCGTGAGATCGGCGGCGAAGCCGCAATCGAGGACTTCGCGCGCCGGCGCGTCCAGTCGATCCTCAGCGGGATCGACCCCGCCGGTCAGGACGTGGAAGAAACCGCCGAAGAGATCGCCGGAGCCTTCTCCGCATCGGGATTCGCGGCGTCCACCCGCCGGGTCGGCCCGGGCGTACAGATCTGCCAGCACCATTGCCCCGTGTCCCACGTGGCCGAGCAGTTCCCGGAACTGTGCGAAGCGGAAGAGGAGGCGTTCGTGGAGATCCTCGGAACCCACGTGCAGCGGCTCGCGACCATCGCCAACGGCGACGCGTTCTGCACCACCCACGTGCCGGTCCTCCCGGCCAAGGAGCCGCCGAGCTCTTGACGCCTGCAGGAACCACCCCCGACTTCGTGAACTACCCGATGACAGTCGGCGCGCAGCCCACGCCGACCACACCACAGACTCCGGAAGGAGCTCGCATGACCGTCACCTCGGACCAGACGTCCACCGGCGCACCGCTGACGCAAGAAGAGACGATCGATTCTCTCGGTCACTACCAGTTCGGCTGGTCGGACCCCGACGCCGCAGGCGCTGCAGCGCAACGAGGCCTGTCCGAGCACGTCGTGCGGGACATCTCGGCCAAGAAGAGCGAGCCCGAGTGGATGCTCGACATTCGCCTCAAGGCACTGCGCACCTTCGACAAGAAGCCGATGCCGGGCTGGGGGTCGGATCTCGACGGGATCGACTTCGACAACATCAAGTACTTCGTGCGCTCGACCGAGAAGCAGGCCGCGAGCTGGGACGAGTTGCCCGCGGACATCAAGAACACCTACGACAAGCTGGGCATCCCCGAGGCCGAGAAGCAGCGGCTGATCTCCGGTGTCGCAGCCCAGTACGAGTCCGAGGTCGTCTATCACCAGATCCGTGAGGACCTCGAACAGCAGGGCGTCATCTTCCTCGACACCGACTCCGGTCTGCGCGAGCACCCCGAGCTGTTCCGCGAGTACTTCGGCACGGTGATCCCGGCCGGTGACAACAAGTTCTCGGCGCTCAACACCGCGGTGTGGTCGGGCGGCTCGTTCATCTACGTTCCGCCGGGTGTGCACGTCGACATCCCGCTCCAGGCGTACTTCCGGATCAACACCGAGAACATGGGTCAGTTCGAGCGGACCCTGATCATCGTCGACGAGGGTGCCTCCGTGCACTACGTCGAGGGCTGCACCGCGCCGATCTACAAGTCCGACTCGCTGCACTCCGCCGTGGTCGAGATCATCGTCAAGAAGGGCGGCCACTGCCGCTACACGACGATCCAGAACTGGTCGAACAACGTCTACAACCTGGTGACCAAGCGCACCAAGGTCGAGGCCGGCGGCTCGATGGAATGGATCGACGGCAACATCGGTTCCAAGGTGACGATGAAGTACCCGGCAGTGTGGATGATGGGCGAGCACGCCCGCGGTGAGGTGCTCTCCGTGGCGTTCGCCGGTGAGGGCCAGCACCAGGACACGGGCGCGAAGATGCTGCACCTGGCTCCGCACACGTCGTCGACCATCGTGTCGAAGTCGGTGGCCCGCGGTGGCGGACGCGCGTCGTACCGCGGTCTCGTGCAGGTCAACAAGGGCGCCTACGGGTCCAAGTCGACCGTCAAGTGCGACGCACTGCTCGTCGACCAGATCAGCCGCTCGGACACCTACCCGTACGTGGACATCCGCGAGGACGACGTGACCATGGGTCACGAGGCCACCGTGTCCAAGGTGAGCGACGACCAGCTGTTCTACCTCATGAGCCGCGGCCTCAACGAGGACGAGGCGATGGCGATGGTGGTTCGCGGATTCGTCGAGCCCATCGCGAAGGAGCTGCCGATGGAGTACGCCCTCGAGCTCAACCGACTGATCGAACTGCAGATGGAAGGGGCAGTCGGCTAAATGACTGCGGAAGCGAAGAACATTCCCACCACCGGTGCGCCGACAGGCGCCACCGGTGTCCAGGACGCGGTGCGCGGCGAGAACCGCGCCCCGTCCGGCAAGCCGGCAACCAACAAGGGTGAGGTGTTCACGTCGTTCGACGTGAACGCTTTCGAAGTTCCCTCCGGACGCGACGAGATCTGGCGCTTCACGCCGCTGCGCCGCCTGCGCGGACTGCACGACGGCAGTGCCGTCGCCGACGGCACCGCCACCGTCGAGGTCGCTCCCGTCGACGGCGTCCGGATCGAGACCGTGGGCCGCGACGACGCACGACTCGGCCAGGGCGGTGTCCCGTTCGACCGCGTCGCCGCACAGGCGTACTCATCGTTCGAGTCCGCGACCGTCGTCACCGTCGGCCGCGAAACCGAGATCGCCGATCCCGTCGTCGTCACGGTCACCGGGCCGGGCGAGGGCAAGGTCGCCTACGGGCACCTGCAGGTCCGCCTCGAGGCGTTCGCCCGGGCCACCGTGGTCGTGGACCAGCGGGGGAGCGGCACGTACGCCGAGAACGTCGAGTTCATCGTCGGCGACAGCGCGCAGCTCAAGGTCGTCGCGGTGCAGGACTGGGCCGACGACGCCGTCCATGTCGCCGCGCATCACGCACGGCTGGGCCGCGACGCCGTGCTGCGTCACTTCACCGTCGCGCTCGGCGGTGATCTGGTCCGCGTCTCCGCGACCACCAAGTACGACGGGCCCGGCGGCGACGCCGAGTTGCTCGGACTCTACTTCGCGGATGCCGGACAGCACCTCGAACAGCGTCTGCTCGTCGACCACTCGCAGCCCAACTGCAAGTCGAACGTGGTCTACAAGGGCGCTCTGCAGGGCGATCCCGGTTCGGGAAAGCCGGACGCGCACACCGTGTGGATCGGCGACGTGCTCATCCGTGCCGCGGCCGAAGGCACCGACACGTTCGAGCTCAACCGCAATCTCGTGCTCACCGACGGTGCCCGCGCAGATTCGGTGCCCAACCTCGAGATCGAGACAGGCGAGATCGTCGGTGCCGGCCACGCCTCCGCGACCGGCCGTTTCGACGACGAGCAGCTGTTTTACCTGCGGTCGCGCGGTATCCCGGAAGATCAGGCGCGCCGCCTCGTCGTGCGCGGCTTCTTCCACGAGCTGCTCGAGCGGATCACGGTGCCCGAGATTCGCGAGCGTCTCGAGGCCGCCATCGAAGCAGAGCTCGAGGCAGTCGGCGTCTGACCGGCTCCGCACGACCCGTAACCCCGATACTTCTTCTTTAAGGAACCACTGATCGATGTCCACACCTGAGAACGTCCTCGAGATCAAGGACCTGCACGTTCGCGTCGCCCAGACCGATGCGAACGCCGAGCCCATCGACATCCTCAAGGGCGTCGACCTCACCGTCCGCTCCGGCGAGACGCACGCCATCATGGGGCCCAACGGCTCCGGCAAGTCCACCCTGTCGTACGCGATCGCCGGGCACCCCAAGTACGAGGTGACCTCCGGCAGCATCACCCTCAACGGTGAAGACGTGCTGGCGATGACCGTCGACGAGCGTGCCCGCGCCGGACTGTTCCTCGCGATGCAGTACCCCGTCGAGGTCCCCGGCGTCTCGATGTCGAACTTCCTGCGCACCGCCGTGACGGCGGCCCGGGGCGAGGCTCCCAAGCTCCGTCACTGGATCAAGGAAGTGAATGGAGCGATGACCGAACTCGACATCGACCCCGCTTTCGGTGAGCGCAGCGTCAACGAAGGTTTCTCCGGCGGCGAAAAGAAGCGCCACGAGATTCTCCAGCTCGGACTCATCAAGCCGCGCATCGCGATCCTCGACGAGACCGACTCCGGCCTCGACGTGGACGCCCTGCGTGTGGTGTCCGAAGGCGTGAACCGCTACCAGGAACGTGAGCACGGCGGCGTTCTGCTGATCACCCACTACACCCGGATCCTGCGGTACATCAAGCCGCAGTTCGTCCATGTGTTCGTCGGTGGCCGCATCGTCCAGTCCGGTGGCCCCGAACTCGCCGACGAACTCGAGACCAACGGCTACGAGCGCTTCACCCACGCTGCAGCCGCAGACACACAGGGAGCGTGATCGGATGACGGTGCCGGTGCGGACGCTCGACGTCGCCCGGATCAGGGCCGACTTCCCGATCCTCGGGCGGACGGTGCGCGACGACAAGCCACTGGTCTACCTCGACTCGGGTGCGACGTCGCAGCGGCCCGTCCAGGTCCTCGACGCCGAACGTGAGTTCCTCACGACCTGCAACGCCGCGGTCCACCGAGGCGCGCACGCGTTGTCGGAGGAAGCGACGGACGCCTACGAAGGTGCCCGCGCCGTCATCGCCGGCTTCGTCGGTGTCGACGCCGACGAGGTGGTGTTCACCAAGAACGCCACCGAGGCGCTCAACCTGGTGGCGTACGCCTTCGCCGACGATCGTTTCCCGCATGCGCTCGGCCCCGGTGACGAGATCGTGGTCACCGAGCTCGAGCATCATGCGAACCTCGTGCCCTGGCAGGAACTCGCGCGGCGTACCGGCGCGACGTTGCGCTGGTACGGCGTCACGGACGAGGGCCGGATCGACCTCGACTCGCTCGAGCTCACCGACGCCGTCAAGGTGGTGGCGTTCTCGCATCAGTCCAACGTCACCGGCGCCGTCGCACCCGTCGAGGAGATCGTCCGGCGGGCACGGACGGTCGGAGCGCTCGTCGTGCTCGACGCCTGCCAGTCGGTGCCGCACGCGGCGGTGGACTTCCGGGAACTCGGCGTCGACTTCGCCGCGTTCTCCGGGCACAAGATGCTCGGCCCGTCCGGGATCGGCGTGCTGTACGGCCGCCGCGACCTGCTCGCCGACGTTCCGCCGTTCATCACCGGTGGCTCGATGATCGAGACGGTCACCATGGACGCCACCACGTTCGCGGCACCCCCGCAGCGATTCGAGGCCGGCTCGCCCATGTCGTCGCAGGCCGTCGGGCTCGGTGCCGCAGTGCGGTACCTGCAGGACATCGGCATGGACGCGGTGGCAGCCCACGAGCACGAGTTGACCGCCGCGGCGCTCACCGAACTCGGTGACATCGCCGGCGTGCGCATCATCGGGCCCACCACCGCCGAGCAGCGTGGCGGCGCAGTGTCGTTCGTCGTCGACGGCATCCACGCCCACGATCTCGGGCAGATCCTCGACGACGAGGGCGTGGAGATCCGGGTGGGTCACCACTGCGCGTGGCCGTTGCACCGCCGCTTCGGGGTCGCGGCGACCGCTCGCGCGTCGTTCGCGGTGTACAACACGCTCGACGAGGTTCGGGCGCTCGGCGCAGCCGTGCGGCGCGCCCAGGAATTCTTCGGGGAGCGTGGCTGATGCGGATGGAGCAGATGTACCAGGAGGTCATCCTGGACCATTACAAGCGCCCGCACCACCGCGGGTTGCGAGAGCCGTACGGCGCAGAGGTGCACCACGTCAATCCGACGTGCGGCGACGAGGTGACACTGCGCGTGCATCTCGACGGCGGTGCTGTGGCCGACGTGTCGTACGACGGTCAGGGCTGTTCCATCAGCCAGGCCGCCACCTCGGTTCTCACCGATCAGGTGATCGGGATGCCCGTCGCCGACGCACTCGCGACGGTCGACAGCTTCGTCGAGATGGTGGGTAGCCGAGGCACCGTCGAAGGTGACGAGGACGTGCTCGGTGACGGCATAGCCTTCGCCGGTGTGTCGAAGTACCCGGCACGCGTCAAGTGCGCACTGCTGGGCTGGATGGCTTTCAAGGACGCCGTCGCGCAGATCGTGGACCGGAGCAGCGACGCTGCCGGCCTCGGGACCGGCGACGCCGACACCGTTTCGAGCGGAGGACAGAACCGATGACAGAACCCGCCCCCGGCACCTCGAACCCCGAGAGCGCCACAACACCCGCATCCGACGACACCAGCGGAGACACCACGACGCTGGTCGCCGACACGGTGCCACCGCTGGATCCGGTCCGGCTCGACGAGCTCGAAGAGGCGATGCGCGATGTCGTCGACCCGGAACTCGGCATCAACGTGGTCGACCTCGGGCTGGTGTACGGCATCTCCGAGTCCGAAGACGCCGTCACGGTCGACATGACTCTCACCTCGGCCGCGTGCCCGCTCACCGATGTGATCGAGGACCAGGCACGCAATGCGCTCGTGCGCAGCGGCCTGTGCCCCGACCTCCGCATCAACTGGGTGTGGATGCCGCCGTGGGGCCCCGACAAGATCACCGATGACGGTCGCGAGCAGCTGCGCGCGCTCGGCTTCACCGTGTGACAGTTGCGGATCTTCGTGACCGACACGGATATCCGAGCAGACGAGGACGGCGGTAGCGTCCCGCCCGGACCGGGCGGGGCCGTCGAGCCCGGACCGGGCGGGGCCGTCGAGCCCGGACCGGGCGGGGCCGTCGAGCCCGGACCGGGCGCCGAGGTAGCCGCCGATCCCGTCGTCGCGCTCGAGCACGAGATGATCGCGGTGGTACGGCGTTTCCGAAGGCTGATCGCCGAGCGGGCCCGCGCGGTGCACCCGAAGCTGGACCCGGTCTGCTACCCGATGTTGCTGATGCTGCGCCGTGCCGACGCGGTCGCGATGTCGGATCTGCTCGCAGAGTTGGCGATCGAGAAATCGACGCTCACCCGCCGCATCGACAGCGCTGCACGCCTCGGGCTGGTCGAACGCATCCCCGACCCGGACGACGCGCGTGCCCGCCTGGTGGCACTCGACCCGGACTGCCGACGCAAACTCGACGAGATCCTGGGCGACGAGACCGAACTGTGGCGTCAGCGGCTGTCGGGGTGGGAGACCGCGGACATTCGCGAACTCACCGTCCTGCTGCACCGCCTCGGGGAGTCCATGGACTGAACCGACGAGGGCGGCCGTCGCAGGACCCGCGGCGTCACGCGCCTTTGCGTTCGCTGCTCTTCTTCGCCGGGGACTTCTTGGCGGCAGTCTTCTTCGCCGGTGTTTTCTTTGCGGTCGTCTTCTTCGCCGCAGACCCGTCGCTCGACGAGTCCTTGCCGCCGGCGTTCTTGGCCGGTGTTTTCTTGGCTGCTGTCTTCTTCGCGGTGGTCTTCTTCGCAGAGGACGACCCGGACGACTTTTCCTCCGACGCCCTACCGGACGTGCGACCGGACCCCGTGCCCGCGGCCTCGACGCTGCGCTGGAGCGCGGCAACAAGATCGAGCACTTCGGCGTCCTCACCGCCGGAGTCCGGCTCGGCGACCTGGAACACTTTCTCGCCGCCACGCGCGAGGGCGTCGTCGATCAGGGCCCGCAGTTCGACCTGGTATTCGTCGGTGAACTCGGTGGGATCGAAATCGCCCGACATCGACTCGACGAGTGTCTCCGCCATCGCCAGTTCTCGCGGCTTCGGTTTCTCGACCCCGTCGAGCGACGGGAACTCGGCGGCGCGGACCTCGTCCGGCCACAGGAGCGTCTGCAACACCAGCAGTCCGTCCCGGTTGCGCAGCGCGGCGAGTCGGGTGCGCTGCCGCAGGGTGAAATGCACCAGCGCGATCCGGTCGCTCTGGTCGAGGGTCGCGGCCAGCAGGGCATACGCCTTCGGCGACGTGGAATCCGGTTCGAGATAGTACGACTTCTCGAAGAGCATCGGGTCGATCTGCTCGGACGGCACGAATTCCAGCACCGGGATCTCGTGTTTCTCCGCTGCGGGCAGCTTCTCGAAGTCCTCGTCGGTCAGGACGACCCGCTCACCGTTGTCGGAGTCGTACGCCTTGTCGATCTCCTGGAACGGGACTACTTCCCCGCATTCGGAACACACACGCTGGTACTTGATGCGTCCGCCGTCCTTGGCGTGCACCTGGTGGAACTTGATGTCGTGGGACTCGGTTGCCGAATACACTTTGACCGGCACGTTGACGAGGCCGAACGCGATGGCACCTTTCCAAATCGACCGCATCTCTCCATCATGATCGACGATCCGGACATGCGCTGAAAAGAAGCCGAAATCGGTCCGGGTGTCGCAGAGACGTGCGTCACCACGCCGAGCGCAGAACAGCGCCGCGCAGGGGTCCCGGCAGACGTCGGAAGAGCGTCCACATCGTGCCGGCGACGGCCGTGAGATCGGTGCGGCCGGAGAGGTAGGCCCGCTGTTGCTCGGTGGGCAGACCGAAGAACTCGTCGAAGAAGGCTGCGGCGGACTGCGCGTCGAGCCGGAGCAGCACACGAAGCCCCAGGCCACGCAGCGCGGCGACACCACGGGCGGACGCCGGCCACAGCACCTGCCGCGGATCGGACCCGGCGAGCACGGAGGCGACGAGGGCGTCCGCCGTGGAGAGGGCCGTCGCGACGGCATAGCCGGTCGCGGGGTGCATGAGTCCGCCCCGCGCGCCGAATCCGACCACCCCGCGCTCGCTACGGATGCCTTCCACAGCGAACCGCACCTTCTCGGTCCGTTCCGGGTCCCCGGTCGCGATGCCCCGCGCCGCCAGCCGGACGTCGAGTCGTCGCTGCAACTCCGGGAGCGTCAGAGGCGGCCGCCCCACCAGGCAGGTTTCCTCGAGGAGGGCGAGCCCGCCGCCCAGCGGCATCGCGTACAGGAACGACGGGACATCGGAGGAGTCGGTGCCGTTGTCGCGCCGCCAATCCATGAACCAGGCCTGCTGCCCTTCCAGGGCGGATGCGGCGGTGGCGTCGTCGAGCACCCGCCCGAAGGCGGTTTGCGCGGCGCGATCCGGGCCTGCGGGCACCCCCCGCGCGTCGATCACGTACCGGGCGCGAATCCGGTCGCCGGTGCTCAGGACCGCGCTGTGCGCGTCGATCGTGTCCACCCGCCCGCGCACCACGGACACCTCCTCGAGATCGAGGCAGTCCTGGAGCCGGGCTGTGTCGAGGATCCGGTACGGCCGGGTCAACTCGTGGAGCGTCGAGGCCCATACCGCAGGGGTGGCGACCTCCGCCGCGGTGACGCGCTCCGGCAGCCACGACGGGAGTTCGTCCCGCCACGCCCCGTATGTCGCCGTCCACCGCCGCGACGGTTGGGGATCCACGGCGATCACGTCGAGACCGGCGCGGGCGGCGCGGGCGGCGACTGCCCGCCCCGCGGGACCGAGTCCGGCGACCAGCACGTCGGTGGGGGAGGAGACAGGCACGACCACAGAGTAGGCGGGCGCCGGCGCAGTCTGCCGAAGCGCGCCCGGACGCGGCATCCGCAGCGGCGTTCGCGCGTGCGTAGTAGTGCATCTCACGGCTGGGAACGCGGACGAACAGGGTAAACTGGGTAGTTCGTGTGCCCCGCCTCGCGGTTCATGGCACCCACCCCGTCGTCGTCTAGGAGTTCTTGCCTGTGATCACCGCTACCGATCTCGAAGTCCGCGCAGGTGTGCGGACCCTGCTCTCCGCGCCCGGGTCGGCGCTGCGGGTGCAGGCCGGCGATCGGATCGGTCTGGTGGGGCGCAACGGCGCGGGCAAGACCACCACGCTGCGGATCCTCGCGGGCGAAGGCGAGCCGTATGCCGGCACCGTGATCCGATCCGGGGAAGTGGGTTACCTCCCGCAGGACCCCAAGGAGGGCAACCTCGACGTCCTCGCGAAGGACCGGGTGCTGTCCGCTCGAGGACTCGACGAACTGTTGCGGGGCATGGAGAAGCAACAGGCACTGATGGCGGAATCGGTCGACGAGAAGATCCGCGACCGTGCCGTCCGGAAGTACGGATCTCTCGAGGAACGCTTCTCGACGCTCGGCGGATACGTGGCCGAGTCGGAGGCGGCCCGCATCTGCAACAGCCTCGGATTGCCCGACCGCGTCCTCGGCCAGGCCCTGCACACGCTCTCCGGTGGCCAGCGCCGCCGCGTGGAACTCGCGCGCATCCTGTTCGCGGCGTCCGACGGCTCGGGCGGCAAGTCGAACACGACCCTGCTGCTGGACGAGCCGACGAACCACCTCGACGCCGACTCCATCACCTGGTTGCGAGGCTTCCTGCAGAGCCACGACGGCGGCCTGATCGTGATCAGCCACGACGTGGATCTGCTCGCCGATGTCGTCAACAAAGTCTGGTTCCTCGACGCGGTGCGCGGCGAAGCCGACATCTACAACATGGATTGGAAGAAGTACCTCGACGCCCGCGCTACCGATGAACAGCGTCGGCGCCGGGAGCGCGCCAACGCGGAGAAGAAGGCGTCGGCCCTGCACAAGCAGGCTGCCAAGCTCGGAGCGAAGGCCACCAAGGCCACCGCCGCGCAGAACATGGCCAAGCGCGCCGACAAGCTTCTCAACGATCTCGACGACGTGCGGGTCGCGGACAAGGTCGCGAAGATCCGGTTCCCCACGCCTGCCGCGTGCGGCAAGACCCCGCTCATGGCGAAGAACCTGACCAAGGTCTATGGGTCGCTCGAGATCTTCACGGGTGTCGACCTCGCCATCGACCGGGGCACCCGCGTGGTGATCCTCGGTCTCAACGGCGCCGGTAAGACCACGCTTCTGCGTCTGCTCGCCGGGACGGAGAAGCCCGATCTCGGCGAACTCGTGCCGGGTCACGGGCTCAAGGTGGGTTACTTCGCTCAGGAGCACGACACGATCGACGACTCGGCGTCGGTGTGGGAGAACATCCGCCACGCCGCGCCCGACGCGGGTGAACAGGATCTGCGCGGTCTGCTCGGTGCGTTCATGTTCACCGGGCCGCAACTCGATCAGCCGGCCGGCACGCTGTCCGGCGGCGAGAAGACCCGGCTTGCGCTTGCGGGTCTGGTGTCGTCGGCAGCGAACGTGCTGCTCCTCGACGAGCCGACCAACAACCTCGACCCCGTCTCCCGTGAGCAGGTGCTCGACGCGCTCCGCAGCTACGAGGGGGCGGTCGTGCTCGTGACACACGATCCCGGCGCGGCCGAGGCTCTCAACCCGGAACGGGTCATCATGCTGCCGGACGGCACCGAGGATCACTGGTCCCAGGACTACCTGGAGCTCATCCAGCTCGCATGATCCGATCCGATCCGCTTCGGTGATCGTTTCGGTCCTTTAGCCTTGAACCAGGACCTTTGTCGAGGTGCCGGGAGGAACCGATGGTGCGAAATCCCGATCGTGGCCAGACGACGTTCGCGAAGGGAACCCGGATCACCGGGGATTCGCGGGACCGATTGCAAGCGGAACTCAAACGCCGCTACGAGGCAGGTGCAAGCATTCGCACCCTCGCCCACGAAACCGGACGTTCCTACGGTTTCGTCCACAACGTGCTGGTGGAGTCGGATGTCCAGCTTCGCGGGCGAGGTGGGCCGAATCGCCGCAGGGCAACAGCCGACAAGAGCGCGTGACGGACGTCGCCGGGATCAGTCCCGGCGACGCACCGATTCTTCGACGAGGTCGAGGACCGCGCACAGTTCCTTTTCGGCATGCCCGGAGGCGAGGCGGGCGATGAGCCCGTCGAGCACCAGGTCCAGGTAGCCCACCAGAACCTCGGTGGGCACGTCGTCGCGCAGGCGACCGGCTTCGCGCTGCCGTTCCAGACGCCCGACGGTCGCAGCGGTCAGTTCCGCGGAGTGCTGGGTCCACTCCTTGGCGAACTCCGGATCGGTCCGCAGGCGCCGCGTGATCTCGAGCCGGGTACCGAGCCAGTCGAACTGGTCGGGCGAGGACAGCATGTCGCGCATGACCTGCACCAGGCCTTCGTTGGCGGCCACGTCGGCCATCCGCTTGGCGTCCTCCTGCGCAAGCGCGAGGAACAACCCGTCCTTGTCTTTGAAATGGTGGAAGATTGCGCCGCGGGAGAGACCCGTGGCCTCCTCGAGGCGGCGCACGGTGGCGCCGTCGTAGCCGTATTCGGCGAAGCAACGCCGGGCGCCGTCGAGGATCTGACTTCGGCGCGCGGCGAGGTGGTGCTCACTGACCTTGGGCACCGCGACCGTCCTTTCCCGATGTGGACGGCGGGCCCGAGACGAGAC
>NZ_JBHWWX010000058.1:0-17086 GCF_042730335.1 Rhodococcus sp. NPDC060084 | reverse complement strand
GTCATCCACAGGATGACCGGGACCTTCGTCGTCGTGTGGGCGGTGCGCCCCTCCAGGGGTCGGGCTCTTCTCCTCCCGGTAGTGACACGAGATGCCCCCGGATCCTTGCCGTCGAACCGTGCAGAGACTATGGTTCTCGCAATCCGGAAGCCCATTCTGGAATTAGAGAGTTGGAGGCTGTCCGCGCGCCGAGGACTCCTCCCCCGAACCGGACCGCGCCCTGTATCACCGGGGTCGAGACATCCGGTGCCGAACCATGCTGTGCATCAATTTGTTTCACACAGAATCGAGGTTGTTCATGAAGGTGGAAGTGGACGCACATCGTTGTCAGGGACACACGCTGTGTGCCATGGCTGCGCCGGAACTGTTCGAGTTGAGCGACATCGACGGACACGCCACCGCCGTGGACGCCGAAGTCTCCGCCGACCGCGAGGAGACCGCGAGGGAAGCCGCCCGCAGTTGCCCCGAACAGGCGATCACCATTCTCTGACGTCCCATCCGTATCGCGATCACCGCACGACGAGAGGGCTAGGCCATGAGTGTCGACGACGCCGTCACCGACTCCAGTCACCGGACACCTGTTTTCCAGTTCGACCGGCACGCACCGGATTATCGCGACAACTTTCTGAGCATCACCGACGAAATGCACTCCAAGTGCCCGGTGGCGTGGTCCGACACGCACGGCGGCCACTGGGTCGCCGCCGGCAGCGACGAAGTATTCGCGCTCACCCGTTCGGCGGATATCTCCAACGATCACGACGTCAAGGGGGTCCGGCGCGGTTACAAGGGGATCATGATCCCCTCTGCGGCCAGGGCGTCCGGAGTCCGGGGCGGCATCCTCGAAATGGACGATCCCGAGCACCGCGAGTTTCGCGCGGTGCTCAATCCCTACCTGTCCCCCGCCGCGATCAAGAAGTGGATCGCACCGATCGACGACGTGATCCGGGCATGTCTCGACGAGAAGATCGAGTCCGGTGAGATCGACTTCATCGACGACCTCGTGAACATCGTCCCCGCAGTGATCACCCTCGCGATGCTGGGAATTCCCGTCGCCAAGTGGCAGGTGTACTGCGAGCCTGTCCACGCCGCCATGTACACCCCGCCCGATTCGCCCGACGTCCCCCGCGTGGCAGAGCTGCACCGCAACATGGGACTGGACCTTCTCGCGAACCTTCACGAAATCCGGGAGAACCCTCGCCCCGGCATGGTCGACGCGGTCGCCCGCGCCACCGTCAACGGTGAAAAGCCGGACGATCTCGAACTTCTCGGTGTTCTCAGCCTGCTCATCGGCGGCGGATTCGACACCACCACCGCGTTGACGTCCCACGCACTCGAATGGCTGTCCCAGAATCCTGATCAGCGTGAAATCCTCAGCACCGAGCGGGAGAGGCTGCTCGACTCGGCGACCGAAGAGTTCCTGCGTTTCTTCTGCCCCTCCGCCGGCGACGGCCGCACTTTCTCCGCCGACGTCGATCTCGGCGGTGTGCAGTTCAAAGAGGGCGAACGGGTCTGGCTCTCGTGGGCGATGGCGAATCGCGATCCGGAGCTGTTCGACGACCCGCACAGCATCGACCTCGAACGTACCGGCAACCGCCACTTCAGTTTCGGGTTGGGCGTGCACCGCTGTATCGGGTCCAACCTGGCTCGCATCATGTTCAAGCGGATGCTGGTCGCGGTGCTCGACCGCATGCCGGACTTCCGGTGCGACCCGGAAGGCACCGTCCATTACGACTCCATCGGAGTCATCCAGGGCATGCGCAAGCTCCCCGCCACCTTCACGCCCGGCACCCGGCTCGGTCCCGGCCTGGAGGAGACCCTCGCCGAACTCCAGCGGGTGGTCGACGAACAGGAACTCGCCGCGCCCGTGACGGCCCACAAGTAGCAACGTCGACGCGTCGCCGGTTCGCCTCTGTAGTCACGCGGGCCGGTCACGGAAGAGGAATCGATGAATATCGACGATATGGTGATGATCAGCATCGACGACCACGTCGTGGAGCCAGCTGACATCTTCGAAAAGCATTTCCCCAAGAGCTTGATGGACCAGGCGCCCCGCCTGACCGCCCATCCGCGCAATCCCAACGTGCAGGCCTGGCTGTTCCAGGACACGGTGGTCGGCAGCTCCGGACTCAACGCCGTCGTCTCCTGGCCCAAGAGCGAGTGGGGCATGGACCCCACCGGCTACGCCGAGATGCGCCCCGGCGTCTACGACATGGACATGCGCGTGCGCGACATGGATGCCAACGGCACCCTGGCCGCTACGCTGTTCGCCACCTTCCCCGGCTTCGCCGGCACCCACCTGGCGAGCCTTCCCGACAAGAAGCTCTCCCTCGCCGCCTGTAAGGCGTTCAACGACTGGGTGGTCGGCGAGGTCCCCGATGCCCACCCCGGACGGTTCATCCCGCTCGGGATCATCCCGTTCTTCGACGTCGACGAATCCGTCGAGGAGATCGCCCGGCTCGCCGCCATGGGCTGCCGCTCGATCAGCATCCCCGAAACCCCGTACGGCGTCGGCGAAGGGTTTCCCGACTTCAAGTCCGGCTACTGGGACCCGATCTTCAAGGCCTGCGTCGACCACAACATCGTGCTCAGCCTGCACATCGGCGGGGGAATCAACCTCGTCAAGCGCCCCGAAGGCTTCAACATCGACGACATGCTGATGCTGACACCGCTGATCTCGACCATCGCCGCCACCGACATCATGCTCAGCGGAGCGTTCCGGAAGTTCCCGGATCTCAAGGTCGCCATGAGCGAGGGCGGCGTGGGCTGGGTGGCTCCGTGGCTCGACCGTCTCGAGCGGCACATCGTCAACCAGTCCTGGACGGGAGCGAGCTTCCTGCCCACGGGCACGACCCCGACGGACGTGTGGCGCAGCAACTTCCTGGCGTGCTACATCACCGAGCCGAGCGGCCTGAACAATCGCGCACACCTGGGCATCGACACCATCGCGTGGGAGTGCGACTACCCGCACTCGGATTCGACCTGGCCGAACTCACCGGAAATCCTGAAAGCCGAGCTGGATCGAGCACGCTGCACCGACGAGGAGATCGACAAGATCACGTTCGGAAATGCCGCGCGGTTCTTCGAGTGGGATCCGTTCGCCCACATCCCTCGTGAGCAGGCGACGGTCGGTGCTCTGCGCGCCCGGGCCACGGACGTCGACATCAGCGAAACCTCCAAGACCGAGTACCGCCGCCGCTACGAACTCGCCCAGTCGTAAGCGGCGACCGCCGACCGAAAAGGAAACACGACATGACAGATACTCCGCAGCTCGATGGCAAGGTTGCCATCGTCACCGGCGCCGGAGGCGGCATCGGGCGGGCCTACTCCCGGGGACTCGCCGAAGCCGGCGCAGCCGTGGTGCTTGCCGACGTCAACATCGAGTCCGCCACAGCGGCTGCCGACGAACTGACGGCCGCGGGACATCGCGCACTCGCCGTCGCCGTCGACGTCCGGGACGAAACGAGCGCCGGTGAGATGGCGGCCACGGCGGCCGCGCACTTCGGGTCCGTCGACATCCTGGTCAACAATGCCGGACTGATGGCCGAAGTGGTCGGTGAGGGCTCTCTCACCACCATGGACATAGACCTCTGGAACCGCACGCTCGCCGTCAACCTCACCGGTCCCCTGCTCTGCAGCCGCGCCGTAGTTCCCTATATGAAGGAACGCGGCTACGGCAAGATCGTGAACCAGTCGTCGAGCGGCGCCTTCATGGCCGCACAGGCCTACGGCATCACCAAACTGGGCCTGGTGAGCATGACCGTGTCGCTGGCACGCGAACTGGCGCCGTTCGGTATCCGCGTGAATGCGATCGCACCGGGAATGGTCAACACCGAGGCCGGGTCGATCGCCTCGCCGCCCGAGCTCAAGGAGATGGTCAAGCACGCCATCCCGTTCCCCTTCGGCGAACCGGAGGAGCTGATTCCCGGGCTGCTGTATCTGGTCTCGTCCGGCAGCGACTGGGTGACCGGCCACACCCTCAACATCGACGGCGGCTGGGTCGTACGAGTCTGATGCTGCTGTCCTTCAATACTTCTCGTAGAAAGTGAACGCATGAAGAACTACCTGCTCGTCGAATCACATCCCTCTCACCCCGAGCGTCTCGAGGAATTCAATCGGTGGTACGACGAGGTCCATATCCCCGAGGTTGTAGCACTCGACGGATTCGTCGGCGCTATCCGCCTGGCACCGGCCGACCCCGACGGGGGACCGTCGGTCACCATCTACGAACTCGACGGTGACCCACAGGCCGCCAAGGACAATGTGCACGCGGCCGCGGCGGCGAAGCAGCTGAACATGTCCGACTCGCTGAGCTACGGCCCGATTCCGAAGATGCGCATCCTCGCGCTGCAATCGGAATACTCCAAGCCGCGCGTATAGCGCATCACGAACTGCGGGGGCGACGAAAACCCCTGTGCGACGGGCGGGGACGCGACAGCGTCCTCGCCCTGCGCGCTTCGCGACTGTGCTTTTGTTCCGGACTCAGTACTCCCCGAGGTCACCCCTGGAGCGCCGCACCCCCAACGCGTCGGCGAGCACGGCACACTGCTCGTCGAAGAAGCCCTGCGCCACACGCTTTCTCGACGCTACGAGATCGAAACCGTGGAATGCGCCCTCGACGATGTGGAATCCGCACGGCACTCCCGCCGATGCCAACCGGTCGGCGTACTCGCGATTCTCCGCGAAGAACAGATCGTGTGAACCCACACCGATCCACGCGGGAGGAAGATCGCCGAGGTCGTCACGTCGCGCCGGCACCGCTTCGCTCCGGTCGGCCGCGCCGAGGTAGCTTTCCCACCCGAACCGATTCGACCTCTCGTCCCACAAACGGGTGTGTCGTGGTCCGGCACCGGTGCGATCGTCGAGCATCGGGTACACCAGCAACTGGAAAACCGGCGGTGGGATCTCCCGGTCACGAGCGCGGAACGCGAGCGCGGCAGCAAGTCCCCCGCCGGCGCTCGCACCGCCGATCGCAATCCGCGAGGCGTCCACATCCGGACGCCGGGTCAGCCACTCGTAGATTCGGCTGCAGTCCTCGACCGGGACCGGATACGAATGTTCCGGTGCAAGCCGGTACTCGACCGATGCCACCGTGATTCCGAGTTCTTCCGCGAACCGCCGGCAGAGTGCGTCGTCCTGTGCGGCGCGCCCGAACACGTACCCACCGCCGTGAATCCAGAGCAGGGCGGGCCCTGGTTCGTCACGCCGAGCGGTCGACGGACGGAACCAGCGGACGGCGACACCGGGTTCGAGCACATAGACATCCGGATCTTTGCCACGGATCGCGCGAGTGAGCGTGCGCAGCACCGGCAGCGACCTCGGAGTGACCGTCCGGCGGGGTGCAAGCAGCGCGATCCACCGCAGATCGGGATGGAATCCAGGTAGCGAACGCAGGCGATCGATCAAGAATCACCTCGGTCGGCAACCGGCATTGTTGATCTCCTTGTCGTTCCGGGTCCGGCGATAATAGACGCATCGAGACGGACACCGGGTGCTCGGTGCCCGGTGCCCGCCTCGATGCCCGTTGGATCAGGACTTTGCGGCAGTCAGCTTTGCGATGTTGGACTGGAAGTCGGCGCTCTGGAACGTCATCTCCTCGGCACTCATCGCGTAGTCGAGTGTCGCCAGCACAGCCCGTTCGAGATGAATGTTGAGCAGTCTCTTGGTGGCCTCGATAGCCTTTTGTGGCTGCTCCGAAATGCGCTTGGCGCACGCGAGCGCCTCGCTCAGCGGGTCGGCGACGACGTGGTTCGCCAGGCCCAGTTGGCAGGCACGTTCGGCAGGAATCCGCTGGCCACTGAACGCGAACTCCTTGGCCTGCAGCAAGCTGATCTGGAGCGGCCACGTCAGGGGGCCACCGTCGGCGGCGACCAAACCGACCTGGACGTGGGGGTCCGCCAGGTACGACTTCTCGCCCATGTAGACCATGTCGCTGAGCGCGACCAGACTGCAGCCCAGACCCACGGCCGGACCGTTGACCGCCGCGATCACGGGAATGCGGCACCGTGCCATTCCGAGCACGATCTCCCGGCCGTCGGCGATCGTCTTCGCCCGCAGGTCCGCGTCTTTCGCCAGTTCGGCGAGGTAGGTGAAGTCGCCACCGGCGGAGAATGCCCGGCCGGCACCGGTGATCACCGCAGCACGCGCGTCGCGGTCGGCGCTCAGGCGCGGCCACAACCGGGCCAGTCCCTCGTGCAGGGGATCGTTGACGGCGTTGAGGTCGTCGGGCCGGTTGAGGGTGATGATCCGCAGGGAACCATCGGCCCTGACGTCGATTTCGTCGGGCATGTCGTACATGTCAGACCCCCAATCCGAGGATGCGTGAAGCGATGATGTTCTTCTGGATCTGCGAGGTGCCGCCCATGACACTCTGTGCCCGGCTGTACATGTACGACCCCAGCAGCTCGGGATCGCGGGTACCGGCCACGGACAAGGCCGCGTGCCCGACCGACTGGTCGACCCACGTCATGAGCAGCTTGTCGAGCGAGCCCTCCGACCCGTGCGAGACGCCGTCGAGTTGTTCGGACAACCGGCGCCGCACGTGCAGTCGCAGCATCTCCGATTGCACCGCGGCCCAGGCCAGGTCTTCGGGCGGCCTGCCCTCGACACGGGCGGCGAGCTGGCGGACGAGCTTGCCGTAGCGCGCGGCGAATCCGAGCGTGGACGGTTCCCGCTCGTGACCGACGACCGTCATCGCCACACGCCAGCCTTCGCCGGGCGCACCGACCATCCGGTCCGCAGGAACCCGGGCGCCGTCGAACAGCACCTGCCCGAATTCCTTGGTGACGCCACTGATCATCTTCAGGGGCCGCTGCTCGATCCCGTCCTGGTGCATGTCGACGATGAACGCCGAAATCCCCTTGTGCCGAGGCGCCGTCGGATCGGTGCGCGCGAGCAGCAGGCACCAGTCCGCCACATCGGAATAACTCGTCCAGACCTTGTGCCCGTGCAGGACGTATTCGTCGCCGTCGCGCGTGGCGGTGGTCGTGAGCGATGCCAGGTCGGAGCCGGCACCGGGTTCGCTGAAGCCCTGGCACCACCGCTCGGTCCCGTTGATCATCCCCGGCAGGAACCGATCGCACAGTTCTTCACCGGCGTGGTGGCCGAGCCCCACGACGAGGTAGCCCAGGCTGGGTCGCGGCGGCGCACCCGCGATGGCGAGTTCCTCGTCGAGGATCACGTCGTATACAGGCGGCAGGTCTTGTCCGCCATGCTTTTTCGGCCAGGACAAACCGAAGAATCCGGCGCCGTACAGTGCCTGGTGCCAGTCACCCTGGCGGGCCCAGTACTCGTCGCCCGAGGTGGGGAACGTGCCGGCTACCTGAGCGAGCCAGGTGCGCAGGCGTTCGCGGAAGGCTGCTTCGTCCGGCGAGTCACGAAAGTCCAAGGTCGATCTCCTCCAGGCTCACGGGGAACAGTTCGGTGGACGTCAGCGCCCGCCGCAGATAGACGTGCTCGATGCACTCCCAGGTGTTGCCGATGCCGCCGTGCACCTGGACGGCGGTTTCGCACACTGTGCGTGCCGCTCGCGCGCAGTAGATCTTCGCGATGCGCGCTGCGCGGACCGCGTCGGCCGGTGCAAGCTCGTCGACCGCCCATGCCGCGTGCCGCAGCACGCTGATCGATCCTTCGATCAGCGCTTGGCTCTCGGCGAGCAGGTGCGCCACGGCCTGATACGAGCCGATCGCCTTGCCGTACTGCTCGCGAATCTTGGCGTACTCGATCGCGACAGTCTGTGCTCCGCGGGCCGTGCCGACCAGGTCGGCACACGTCGCCACCAACGCGAGCGCGTATCCGCGCTCGATGGGCTCGGCGTCCAGATCTCCGACCGGGGTGTAAGGCTCGGTGAGGGTGGCGAATCCGCGGGTGAGGTCGGCACCGGGTGCTGCCTCGCCGATCTCGGCGGACAGCACGGTCGTGCCGCGGACCACCAGGGCCTGCTTCAGGCCGTGTGCGTCGAACGCGTCGTCACCGATCGCTATCGCCCACGTCTGCTGGTCCTCACTGAGGTGACGACGCAGATCGTCGGCGAGCACGGGCCCGAGGAAGGGAACGTCGACGAGGCCGCGGCCGAATTCCTCGGCGATGATCGCCACCTCGACTCCCGACGCACCGTCGGAGCGCAGCGAGCGCCAGCCGGTGGAGTCGACGGTCTTCTCCAGTCGCGCGCGGCGCGCCGCGTCGTCGAGGTCCTGGACCGATCCCGGTCCCAGCTCGTCGGCCAGCCTGGCGGCAGCGTCTCTCAGCTGCTGTTGTTCATTCGTCAGACGTACGTCCATGGCGCTCCTCGAGTAGTCGGCGCAACACCTTGCCGGAGGGCAAGCGGGGGATTTCGGGGACGAGAATCACGCGGCTGGGTCGCTTGTAGGACGCGAGCCGTTCGCCCACATAGGCAATGACCTCGTCGGGATCGGGTGTCACGGTCGCGGTGGCCGACACCGCCGCGACCACCACCTCGCCCGCGGCCTCGTCGGCGACTCCGAACACCGCGCAGTCGGCTACGCCCGGGTGGCCGTGCAGTACCGCTTCGACTTCGGCGGGAGCGACCTGGAATCCCTTGACCTTGATCATTTCCTTGGAGCGGTCGGTGATGCGGACCCAGCCGTCTTCGTCGACGGACCCGACATCGCCCGTGCGGTACCACCCGTCGTCGAAGGCGTCGACGGTCGCCTCGTCCGGAAGGTAGCCGGCCATGAGCGACGGGGATTTCACTTGGATCTCACCGCGTTCGCCCGGCGCGACCTGTTCGCCCGTGTCGAGCGACACGACTCGCAACTCCACACCGGGGGCGGCGCGGCCGACGCTGTCGAGACGGGCGCCGCTCACCGGGTTGCACGCGATGACGGGTACTTCGCTCGCACCGTAGGCCGGGACCCACGGCACACCGGTGCGGCGCGTGACCGTCTCGGCGACACTTCTGGTGACCGGGGTCGCCCCCCACATGATGTAGCGGAGCGAGGACAGGTCCAGCGACTCGAGGTCGGGATACGAGGCGATGGCCATGGCGATGGGAGCGACGGCCATCTCCACGGTGATCTTGTCCCGCTCGATGTGACGCAACACGGTCTCGAGGTCGAACCGCCTGTGGAGTCGCATCCAGGCACCGGCTTCGAGCACCGTGGCGATGTTGAGGAGACCGAGGATGTGCGACGGCGGCGTGGCGATCTGGATCCGGTCTGCCGGCGTCAATGCGAGAGCGTCGCGCCAGTGCACCACTGCGGCGCCGAAGGACGCGTGTGTGTGCCGGACGGCTTTGGGCAGGCCCGTGGTTCCCGAACTGAACACGAGCACCGCGTCCGCATCCCGATCCGCACCCGAGGGAAAGCCCGATCCGCCGCGGGCGGTTTCCCACCGCTCCGGGACGGGATCGTCGAGGTGCACCATCGGAAGGGGAGCATCGCGGTCCGCCGCGGCTTCGGCGAGGACGGCCGCGTCCCCCACCGCCGCCACCGGGCCGGTGACGGCGAAGGCGTGCTCGACCTCGGTCCGCTTCCAGGACGGGCTCAGGAGGACGACGACGGCGCCGAGGCGCCAGATCGCCTTGACCGCGATCAGGAACTCGGGACGGTTCGACGACATCAGTGCGACCCGGTCACCCGTGCCGACACCCTGGTCGCGGAGACGCAGTGCGAGACCGTCGGCGCATGCGTCGAGATCGGCGAGTGTGTACTCGCGATCTTCGAATGCCAGCACGGCGGGCTCTGTCATGGCGCTCTCTCGCGTATGGGAATCGTCCCGAGAGGTTTCACTCTCGCGTGTGAGAATAGTACTCTCCACTTAGTAGAATATTCATACCAGGAGGAGACGGTCCATGGCGAGACCACCATTGTTTCAGCGCGCGACCGTGACCCGGATCGTGAAGGAGACCGACGACGCGCGCACCTACGTGCTCGCTCCGCACGACGGGCCCTTCACCTACAAGTCCGGGCAGTTCTGCACCTTCAAGGTGACGGTCGACGGAACCGACCTGTACCGGTCGTACTCGATGTCGAGTGCTCCCGAGACCGACACCGAACTGATGACCACCGTCAAGCGGGTACCCGGAGGCGCGGTCTCGAACTGGCTCCACGATCATGTGGCAGAGGGCGATGAAGTCGACATCACCCGCCCGGCAGGCACTTTCCTGCTCCGCCCGGCCGAGGGCCCGGTGCTCGGATTCGCGGGCGGCAGCGGCATCACTCCGATTCTGTCGCTGGCCAAGAGTGCCCTCGCCTCCACCGACCGCCGAGTCCGCCTGCTCATCGCCGACCGCGATCGTGCCTCCGCCATCTTCGAGACGGTCACCGCAGACCTGGTCGCCCGGTATCCGGGGCGGTTCGAGGTCGTCCGGCACTACGACGACGAGAGCGGACTGCTCGATCCCGCCTCCGTCGCGGCCTTCGTCGGACCCGACACGGCGGCCGACAGTTACCTGTGCGGACCGGAGCCCTTCATGGACATGATCGAAGGCGCACTGACGGGCCCGGGCAACGTGTACAGCGAACGCTTCGGAAGTGCCGCCGAACCCATCCGCCCCGACGTCCCGGTTGCGGACCTCCCGGCTGCGGACGCACCCGTGGCCGCCGCAACACCCGCTCCGCCGATCGAGGGCACGGTCTCGATCCGTCTCGGAAGCCAGCGGGTGTCCGTCCCGCGACATCCGGGCGAGACTCTGCTCGAGAGCGCCCGGCGGGCCGGACTGGCACCGCCGTTCTCGTGCGAGGCAGGGAACTGCGCGACCTGCATCGCCAAGATCGTCGACGGCAGTGCGACGATGCGCGTGAACGACGCACTCAGCGACGACGAGATCGCCGACGGCTACGTCCTCACGTGCCAGGCAGTGCCCGACAGCAACGACATCCGGGTGCGGTACGAGTAGAGGTTCACCGGAACCTGCACGACGGACAGTGATCTGCTCGGGAGATTCCCGAGCAGATCACTGTTGCGAGCAGAGGATCAGAGTGAGGGAGCGGGCACGTCGTCGTTGTGCTCGCCGAGACGCGGCGGTGCGCCGTACCGCGGTTCGTATCCCTCGATGCGGATCGGACCGCCCACGAGGCGGAAATCGCCGGCGGTGATCACCGCGTCCGGAGTTGCCTCGAGCGCATCCGGCAGCGATCGCACCGCTGCGGCCGGAACCCCGAGCGGCCGTAACCGGCGTTCCCATCCCGATGCGCTGTCGCCGGCCAGCACAGCCGTGACGACCTCGAGCACCTCGTCGCGGCGCGCGGCGCGTTCGGCCATCGTGCCGAAACCGTCGATGCCCGCTTCGGCGGCAAACGTCCGCCAGAAACCGTCGTGCGTGATGAACAGCGCGAGAGTTCCGTCGGCGGTCGGGAACAGCTGAGCCGGAACATAATACGAGTGGGCACCGTGTGGCATGCGCCTCGGCGCGGTGCCCTCGTTCAGATACGCCGAGGCACGGTAGTTGAGCTGCGACAGCATCACGTCGTGCAACGAGACGTCCAGTTGCCCACCGCGACCGGACACGATCTGTGCGAGCAGACCCAGGGCGGCGGTCAGGCCGGTGGAGTTGTCCGCCGCCGAGTAACCGGGCAGCGTGGGCGGCCCGTCGGGGTCGCCGGTCAGCGCGGCGACGCCCGTGACAGCCTGGATGACGTAGTCGAACGCCGGATCGTCGCCGTTGTGCAGGCCGTACCCGGTGAGCGCGACACACACGATCTTGTCGTTTCGGGTGCGCAACGACTCGTATGTCAGTCCGAACTTCCGGATCGCCGAGGGCTTGAGATTGACGAGCAACGCATGGGAGACGGACGCCAGCTCACCGAGCCTCTCCTGGCCCTCCTCGGTCGAGAGATCGAGACAGATACTGCGTTTCCCGCGGTTGAGACTCGCAAAATACGCGTCGCTCACCTGCCGGGAGAGATCCCCGGTCGGCGGCTCGATCTTCGTGACCTCGGCACCGAGATCGGCGAGCATCATCGTGGCGTACGGGCCCGCGAGGATGTGACCGACCTCGAGAATTCGAATTCCCGCGAGTGGACCCGCCGTCACCTCAGTTCCTTCGCCAGCTCGGCAACGACTTCACGGGTCTTGTACTTCGACGCGACCAGTTCGTCGCGGGTGTTGCCGATGGGCAGCAGGCGCATGGACAGGTCCGTCACGCCGGCGTCGCGGTAACGACGGAACCCGGCGAGGATCGCTTCTTCGTCACCGACGATCGCCATCGAGCCGATGTCCTTGGCCTCACCCTGCTCGAGGAGTCGCTGGTAGTTGGGCGAGATCTCGGCCTCGGCAAGGATCCGGTTGGCTCGCTCGCGAGCGACCTCCTCCTCGTCCGGCGCGCAGAGGCACACCGGAACACCCGCCACGATCCGCGGATCCGGGCGTCCGGCCTCGGCGGCCGCCTTGGTGATTCGCGGCACGATGTGCTCACCGATCGCGCGCTCGTCGGCCATCCACAGGATCGTTCCGTCCGTGTGCTCGCCCGCGATCCGGAGCATGACCGGCCCGAGCGCGGCCACCAGGATCGGCATCGGTGCGACCGGGGCGATATCGAGCGGGTTGTGCACGGTGAACGTGTCGTTCTCCACGTCCACCGAACCCGGCCCGCGCTGCGCCGCGTTGAGAACCTCGAGGTAGTCGCGGGTGTACTTGGCAGGCTTGTCGTACGAGAGCCCCAGCATGTCCTCCACGATCCAGTGGTGCGACGGGCCGACACCCAGCGCAAGCCGCCCGTTCAGAGCGGCGTGCGTCGACAGCGATTGCCGGGCCAGTGCGATCGGGTGCTGTGCCTGGAGCGGTACGACCGCCGTGCCGATCTCGATGCGGCTGGTCCTCGTGCCCATCAACGCAACCGCGGTGAGGGCGTCGAAATCCGTGGGGATCTGCGGAACCCACACCGTGTCGAACCCTGCGGCTTCGGCCCATTCGACGTCTTTCAGCATGCGGTCGACCTTGCGGGCGGTATCACCCTGCTCCGGGCCGACCATCACTCCGATACGCACGATTCCTCCAACTTCCCGAACTCGATTGTGTGGGTGCCGCGCGTCGTCACAGCGGCGCAGCCGTGCCCGTCAATTTCCGGACCTCGTCCACGAGGACATCCAGCGGAGTACTGGTGGGACACACGGCTGCTGCGCCCGCGGCGAGAAGCTTGGGCACATCGCTCTGCGGAATCGTGCCGCCGACGATCACGGCGATATCGCCGGCGTCGGCCGCACGGAGTTGTTCGACGACCTTGGTCGTGAGTGCGACGTGGGCGCCCGAGAGAATGCTGAGACCCACCACCGCGACATCTTCCTGCACCGCGATCGAGACGATGTCCTCGACCTTCTGACGGATGCCGGTGTAGATCACTTCGAATCCGGCGTCGCGGAGGGCACGGGCGACGATCTTGGCGCCGCGATCGTGCCCGTCGAGACCGGGCTTGGCGACGAGGATGCGGGCGCTCATCAGAACACCACCGGCTGCTGGAACTCGCCCCAGACGTTCTTGAGCGCGGACACCATTTCGCCGACGGTGCAATACGCGTTGGCGCAGTCGATCAGGCGGTGCATCAAATTCTCGGTTCCTTCCGCAGCGCGGGACAATTCGGCGAGGGTGGTGCGCACGGCCTCGGGGTCGCGTTCCGCCTTCACTTTCGCCAGGCGCTCGAGTTGCATCTCGCGTCCCAGCGCATCGAGTTCGTACGTGGAGATCTCCGGCGCGGGCTCGTCGGAGACGAACTTGTTGACACCGACCACGGGGCGCTCGCCGCCTTCGATCTCCTTGTGGGTCTTGTATGCCTCGTCGGCGATCAGACCCTGCAGGTAACCGTCTTCGATCGCGCGGACCATGCCGCCGTGCGCTTCGAGGTCGGCCATGATCTCGATGATGCGTTCTTCGGTGGCATCGGTGAGTGCCTCGACGAAGTACGAGCCGCCGAGGGGGTCGGCGACGCGGGTCACGCCGGTCTCGTACGCGAGGATCTGCTGCGTGCGCAGCGCGAGGGTCGCCGATTCCTCGCTGGGGAGGGCAAACGGTTCGTCCCACGCAGCGGTGAACATCGACTGCACACCGCCGAGCACGGAGGCCATGGATTCGTAGGCGACCCGCACGAGGTTGTTCTGGGCCTGCGGCGCGTAGAGCGACGCGCCACCGGCCACACACCCGAAGCGGAACATCGACGCCTTGTCGGTGGTCGCACCGTAACGCTCGCGGACGATGGTCGCCCACCGCCGGCGCCCGGCGCGGTACTTGGCGATCTCCTCGAAGAAGTCACCATGGGTGTAGAAGAAGAACGAGATCTGCGGAGCGAACTGCTCGATGGTCATCCGCCCGCGCGCGAGAACGGTGTCGCAGTAGGTGACACCGTCGGCGAGAGTGAACGCCATCTCCTGGACCGCGTTGGCGCCGGCGTCACGGAAGTGCGCGCCTGCCACCGAGATCGCGTTGAAGCGCGGTACCTCGGCTGCACAGAATTCGATGGTGTCGGCGATGAGCCGCAGCGACGGTTCCGGAGGCCAGATCCACGTGCCGCGGGACGCGTACTCCTTGAGGATGTCGTTCTGGATGGTGCCGGTGAGTTTCTCGCGCGGCACCCCCTTGCGCTCGGCGGCGGCGACGTAGAAGGCCAGCAGGATGGCGGCGGTTCCGTTGATGGTGAAGCTCGTGCTGATCTTGTCGAGCGGAATGTCCTCGAACAGGATCTCGGCGTCGGCGAGGGTGTCGACGGCGACGCCGACGCGACCCACCTCCTCACCGACCTCCGGATCGTCGGAGTCGTAACCGCACTGAGTAGGGAGATCGAGCGCGACCGACAGGCCCGTGCCGCCCTGTTCGAGGAGGTAGCGGTACCGCCGGTTGGACTCCTCGGCGGTACCGAATCCGGAGTACTGGCGGAACGTCCACAACCGGCCCCGATAGCCGGTGGCGAAGTTGCCGCGGGTGAAGGGGAATTTGCCCGGCGCAGGCGGCTCGGTACCCCGGTCGTCCGGCCCGTAGACCGGCTCGAGCGGGATACCCGACGAGGTTTCGGTGAAGTCGTTCACGCTGGATACATTACTTGCAGAAAAAGAGAATGCCAATATCATCGCTGAGAACGGAACGGTTTCACTGATACGACCTGGGAGAACGATGACGAGCCAGAACGCACTCACCGACCGCACCATGGTCATCTCCGGCGCCAGCCGCGGGATCGGCCTCGCTATCGCCACCGCAGCGGCCCGGCAGGGTGCGAACGTGGTCCTGCTCGCCAAGACCGCCGAGCCCCACCCCCGGCTGAAGGGCACGGTCCACACCGCTGTCGCCGAGATCGAGGCGGCCGGCGGCAAAGCCGTCGCCGTCGTCGGCGATGTGCGCAAGGAAAGCGACGTCCAGCAGGCAGTCGATGCCGCGGTGGAGCGTTTCGGCGGTATCGACTTCTGCGTCAACAACGCGAGCGCGATCGCCACGGAACCGACCGAACAGCTCTCGGCCAAGAAGTACGACCTCATGCAGGAAATCAACTGCCGCGGCACCTTCCTCCTCACGAAGGCGGCGCTGCCGCACCTGCGGAACTCGCCCAACGCCCACGTGCTCACCATCTCCCCGCCGCTGAACATGAACCCCTACTGGCTCGGAGTGCACCCCGCCTACACCCTGTCGAAGTACGGAATGTCCCTGCTGACGTTGGGTTTCGCAGCCGAGTTCGCCGAGGCCGGCATAGCGGCGAACTGCCTCTGGCCCGAGACGTTCATCGCGACGTCGGCGGTCGCGCACATGCCGGACGGTGACGCGCTCCTGTCGTCCTCGCGCAGCCCGGAGATCATGGCCGACGCCGCGGTGGCGATCCTGTCGCGCTCCGCGAAGGACGCCACGGGTCGCTGCTTCATCGACGCGGATGTACTCACCGAATCGGGTGTGACCGATCTGTCCGGCTACGGCGGCGGCGACAACCCGCAGTGGGACCTGTTCCTCGACAAGGACTGACGAACCCCGCGCCGTACTCACTCCGCGCCGTACTCACCCTGCGCCGTGCCGGCCGGGTGGGTACGGCGCGTGAAGGTCGAAACGCACGCCGATCATGCGGATCACGAAGCACACCGCCGCCGCGCCGAACGCGACTAGGGTGCCCTGATACCCGAAACTGTGTGCAGCCGTGAATATTCCGGCTCCGATGAGGGCAGGAATTGCGTAGAGCTCACTCCGCAGGACGGTAGGCACACGACCGATCATGACGTCACGGATGGTCCCGCCACCCACCGCGGTCACGGCACCGACGAGAACGGCCTGTGTCACCCCGAAACCCAAGTCCAGGGCCTTGTATGCGCCCAGCACTGCGAACACACTCAATCCGATCGCATCGAACACGGTGATCGTCGCGTTGAGCCGATCGAGTCTGTGGCCGAGGGCGAAGGCGACGAGACCGCCGGAAGCAGCGAGGGCGAGATATCGCCAGTCGAGGAAAGTTGCCGGGGGCAGGGCCCCGAGAAGCACGTCGCGGACCGTCCCGCCGCCCAGACCGGTGAACATGCCGAGCGTGACGATCCCGACGATGTCGAGTTTCTCGGCCCGCACGGCCGTCAACGCACCGTTGAGTGCGAACGCAAATGTCCCGACGAGGTCGAGTACCAGCCACACTGGTGTTTCGGTCGGCATTGCACGAGATATACCCGGTGCCACCGGAAGATTCTCCGTTTTCGGCGGATCGGAGGTGTGACGAGCCACCGCCGTCCCGGCGAGCCGGAGGCACACGCTCGCGCTAGGAGCGGGGGGTGCGCCTGTGCCCGCGTCGCACCCGGGTGCGTTCGTCTTCCGAAAGCCCACCCCAGATACCGTGGCGTTCGCCGGATTCCAGAGCGTATTCCAGGCATTCTTCCCGCACCGCACATTGCCCGCACACCGTCTTCGCAGCGACGAGGCGGTTCTCCCGCGCGGCACCGCGCTCGTTGTCGGGGTGGAAGAACAGCGAGCCGTCCACGTCGCGGCACTCGGCATGCATCTGCCAATCCCACGACTCCGCGACGGGCGGCGGCAACTTGAGCAACTTCAGCGCGGGCACGGTCACACCTCCTTCGCCATACGACGGTATATGCGGATCAGGTTGTCCGTAGACGCATCACCCGACTCCGGCTCACCCACACCCCCCAACACCGGCGCCAACACCGACGCCTGCTCCTTCCCCAAC
>NZ_JBHWWX010000057.1:0-18066 GCF_042730335.1 Rhodococcus sp. NPDC060084 | reverse complement strand
CCGACGGTCTCGCGGAGATCTCCGACGAACATCTCGTCCTCACCGACCGCGGGCGGCTCCTCGCCGACGCGGTGGTCCGGACGATCCTGCTCGGCGCCGAGGGCTGATCCCGCCCGGCGCCGAGCGCGGCGCTATTCGTCGCCGGCGTCGTCGCTCCGGTGGCGCCCGACCCCGGGCGGATTCGGCGGCGAGTCCGGCTCGCCGCCCAACGCCTCACCCGGCGCGGGGAACGGCTCCGACGGCGGGAGTTCGGCCGGCGCGTCCGGCGCGGGTGCAAGCGCGTCGTAGTCGAAGACGCGGGCGTGCAGCACCGGGCGGTTGCGCAGCGCCGACCGCACCGCGCGGTGCAACCCGTCCTCGAGATACAGCACGCCCTGCCACTGCACCGCGTGCGGGAACAGGTCGCCGTAGAAGGTCGAGTCCTCGGACAGCAACCGGTCGAGTTCGAGAACCTTGGTTGTGGTGACGATTTCGTCGAGACGCACCTGCCGCGGTGGGATTCGCGACCAGTCACGCAGCGACAACCCGTGATCGGGGTACGGCTTCCCGTCCCGGACGCCCTTGAAAATCATGCGCACACAGTACGGGTGACCCCCGCCCGGCCCTCACGGCGGTAGGCGCTGTGCTCCGGGCGAACGGCCGGCCCGGTGTGGCACGTGCCTGCACATTTCGGACACGATTAGACTGGTCCGGTACGGGACATGTAGCACGCACATGTGGAAACGGAGGTGGGCGGGTTGTCGAGCACCGAGGAACGACGATTTCAGGTCTTGCGCGCGATCGTGGCGGATTACGTGTCCACCAAGGAGCCCATCGGCTCGAAGACGCTTGTCGATCGCCACAATCTCGGTGTGTCCAGCGCGACGGTGCGCAACGACATGGCGGCGTTGGAGGCGGAGGGGTACATCACCCAGACGCACACGAGTTCGGGCCGGGTTCCCACGGACAAGGGATACCGCCAGTTCGTCGACCGCATCGCGGAGGTCAAACCGCTGTCGGCGGCCGAACGACGGGCGATCCTGCAATTCCTCGAATCCGGAGTCGACCTCGACGACGTGCTGCGACGCGGCGTACGGCTGCTGGCACAGCTGACCCGGCAGGTCGCGATCGTGCAGTACCCGACGCTGTCGGCGTCGTCGGTGCGTCACCTCGAGGTGGTCGCACTCACGCCGGCGCGGTTGCTGCTCGTGCTCATCACCGACTCCGGCCGGGTCGATCAGCGCATCGTGGAACTCGGGGATGTCATCGGCGACGAGGATCTCGCGCGACTGCGCGATCTGCTCGGTGCCGCACTCGCGGGCAAGCGCCTCGCGGCGGCGTCGATCGCCGTCACCGAACTGGCCGACGATGCGCCCGAGGACCTGCGCGACGCCGTCATCCGGTGCGCCACGATTCTCGTGGAGACCCTGGTCGAACATCCCGAGGAACGCCTCGTGCTGGGCGGCACCGTCAACCTCACCCGCAACGCCGCAGACTTCGAGGGTCACGGTCACGGGGTGCCGGGATCGCTGCGCGCGGTCCTCGAAGCCCTCGAGGAGCAGGTGGTGGTGCTCAAGTTGCTCGCCGCCAGCCAGGACGCGGGCCGGGTGACCGTCCGCATCGGGGAAGAAACGCAGGTCGAGGAGATGCGCACCGCCTCGGTCGTCTCCACCGGATACGGTGCGGCAGGCACGGTCTTCGGCGGGCTCGGGGTGCTCGGCCCCACCCGGATGGACTATCCGGGAACCATCGCGTCGGTCGCGACCGTCGCGAGATATATCGGCGAAGTACTCGGCGAGCGCTGAGCACGGTTCGACGCCGGACATTGTTCATCTGTGTAGAGAAGTAAGGACGAGAACTCAACGTGGCACGGGATTACTACGGGACGCTCGGCGTGTCCAAAGGCGCGACCGACCAGGAGATCAAACGGGCGTACCGCAAGTTGGCGCGGGAACATCACCCCGACGTGAACCCCGACGAATCCGCCCAGGTGCGGTTCCAGGAGATCTCAGCGGCGTACGAGGTGCTGTCCGACCCCGACAAACGCCGGATCGTGGATCTCGGCGGCGACCCCCTCGAGACGAGTGGCGGCGGTGGCGGCGGCTTCGGAGGCGCCGGCTTCGGTGGTGGCCTGGGCGACGTGTTCGAGGCGTTCTTCGGTGGCGGGGCCGGCGGCAGCCGTGGACCCCGCGGCCGCGTGCAGCCCGGCGCCGACTCCCTGCTGCGTACGCGTCTGACCCTCGAGGAATGCGCGCGCGGTGTCACCAAGAGCGTCACGGTCGACACGGCCATCCTGTGTGACGAGTGCACCGGTTCCGGCACCCACGGCGATTCGAAGCCCGTGCGATGCGAGACGTGTGGTGGCGCCGGCGAGGTCCAGTCGGTGCAACGGTCCTTCCTCGGGCAGGTCATGACCTCGCGCCCGTGCCCGACCTGCCGCGGAGCGGGTGAGACCATCCCGGATCCGTGCCGCAAGTGCGGTGGCGACGGCCGGGTCCGGGCTCGTCGCGAGATCACGGTCAAGGTGCCGGCGGGCGTCGGCAACGGAATGCGCATCCGCCTCGCGGCGCAGGGCGAGGTCGGCCCGGGCGGCGGCCCCGCGGGTGACCTGTACGTCGAGGTCATCGAGCAGCAGCACGAGGTGTTCGTGCGCGACGGCGACGATCTGCACTGCACCGTTCGTGTGCCGATGGTCGACGCGGCACTCGGCACGTCGGTGACTCTCGAGACCATTCTCGACGGGCCCACCGAGATCGCGGTCGCCCCGGGAACCCAGCCCGGCTCCGTCACGGTGCTGCGCGGGCACGGCATGCCGAAACTCCGGTCCGGCACACGCGGTGACCTGCACGCTCACCTCGAGGTGGTCGTACCGTCGCGGCTCGACAGCAAGCAGACCAAGCTGCTCGAAGAACTGCGCCGGAACAACGAGCGTGACCACGCCGAAGTGGTGACCAACGGTTCGCAGCACTCCGGTGGGTTGTTCTCCCGCCTGCGCGACGCGTTCAGCGCCCGCTAGCCGCCGTGGCCGCCACCCTGTTCTATCTCGATCCGTTGCCCGAGCCCGGTGAGATCGCCGTGCTCGACGGCAAGGAGGGTCGGCATGCCGCGACGGTTCGCCGCATCTCCGTCGGGGAGCCACTCGTGTTCTCCGACGGGCGGGGCGGCGTCGCCGAGGTAGAAGTCACCGCCGCGGCGAAGGACAGGCTCGAAGCGGTTGTGCGCGCACGGCGCACGGTTCCCGCGTCGCGGCCCGCTGTGACCGTCGTCCAGGCGCTGCCGAAATCGGACCGTTCCGAACTTGCTGTCGAACTCGCGACGGAAGCCGGTGTCGACGCGATCGTGCCGTGGCAATCGGCGCGCTGTGTCGCTCGGTGGGATGCCAAGGCGGACAAGGGTGTTGCCCGGTGGCAGGCTGTCGCGGTGGCGGCTGCGAAACAGTCCCGTCGTGCTTACGTGCCGCAGGTGGCGGCTCTGCACCGGACCGCGGACGTGCTCGAGCGGGTGCGGGAGACCGTCGCGAGCGGGGGTGTGGTGGCCGTTCTCCACGAGTCGGCGACCACCCCGTTCGCGGACCTGCCCCTGCGCGATGCCGGCGATGTGATCCTGGTGGTCGGTCCGGAAGGCGGACTCGACGACACGGAAGTGCGGGCACTGGTCGAGGCAGGTGCGGTCGCGGTGTCGCTCGGCCCGACTGTGCTGCGCACCTCGACGGCCGCGGCGGTCGCGCTCGGCGCCATCGGGGTCCTCACCGGCCGCTGGCACGATCAACCGCTGCACTAGCGTTTTCGCCATGTCCCGCACGCGAATCCCTTACGGTCCCGGCCCCGAACAGTTCGGTCATCTCTATCTCCCCGAGGCCGCGAACGGCCCCGTGCCCGTGGTGATGGTCGTGCACGGCGGGTACTGGAGCGGTCGGTACGGGCTCAATCTCGGTACCCCGATCGCACTGGAGCTGTCCCGCCACGGGGTGGTCGCGTGGAACGTGGAGTACCGCAGGATCGGGGCGGGCGGCCGCTGGCGGGAGATGTCCGCCGACATCCTTGCCGCGTACCACGCCATACCCACCCTGGTCGCGGAGTGTGCCGAAAAGTCGGGTGTCGCAGTCGACTTGGACCGCGTGCGTATCGTCGGACACTCGGCCGGCGGTCAACTCGCCGTCTGGCTCGCGGCCCAGCCCGTCACCCCGCGACCGCAACTGGTGGTCGCGCAGGCAGGTGCGCTCGACCTGGCGTCGGCGGGGGAACGCGGGCGCAGGATCGACTACATCGAGGACCTCTTCGGGATGCAGTACGACGAGGATCCCGCGCTGTACCGGTCGGCGTCGCCGATGCACTGCGTTCCGATCGGTGTGCCGGTCGCCGTCGTGCACGGAAGCGAGGACGCCCAGGTTCCCGTTTCCGTTGCGACTCGCTACGAGAAGGCTGCCCGTGCCGCCGGAGACGACGTGACCTTGCACGTCGTCGACGGCGAGGATCATTACGCGTTTCTGGACAAGACCTCGCGATCCTGGGCGTTGTCGCGGGAACTGCTCACGGCCTGATCCGGTCCGGCCGGTTCTGCTCGGCGGGGAAGAAGCGCGATCACCAGAGCCGCCCCGATCGCGAGGACGACACCGCTGACCAGGCTGCCCACCCCGACCGCATGGGAGAACGCCGCTCCCGACGCCTCGAGCAGCGGCTCGGTGTACGACGACGTGAACGGGTTCTTCGCCAGTTCCTCCGCGACAATCGCAGCGCCACCGACGGAATCGCCCGCGGCCTCGACGGCCTCGGCGGCGCGCGCGGCCATCGGGCCCGTGACCTCGCTCAGCGGCAGACCGTCGAGGAACTCGGAGATGCCGCGGTGGTACGAGGCGGCGAGCACGGATCCGAGCAGCGCGATACCCAGCGAGCCGCCGAACTCGACGGCCGTGTCGTTCAGGCCTCCCGCCGCACCGAGTTCCGACTCCGGGAAGCCGCCCATGATGAGGTCGGTGGCCGGCGGCGTGGCAACTCCGATGCCCACGCCGAGCAACAGCAGCGAGGCAAGGAACGGGCCGTATCCGGACGCCGGGTCGAAGACGGCCAGGACGAGAACACCTGCCGCGGCCAGGAGCAGGCCGCCGCCCACGGCGACACGTTCTCCGCAGCGGGGAGCCACCCGGCTGCTCAGCGCGGCGCCCAGCGATACCGCCACGGCGAGGGGAAGCAGCCGAAGCCCCGTCTCGAGTGGTCCGTATCCGAAGACGAACTGGAATTGCTGCGCCACGAAGTAGATCGCACCGAACGTGGCGAAGAAGAGCAGCAGCACGGAGATACTCGCGCCTCCGACTGCGCGGTCGGCGACCCGTCGCAGGTCGAGCAGCGGCTGGGGGTGCCGGAGTTCCCAGGCGACGAACACCGCGGCGGCGATGGATGCAGCGAAGAACGCGACCAGCACCGTGGGGTGCAGACCGGCGTGGGCGCCCTCGATGATGGCGTAGACGAGACCGCCCACCGTGACGATGGACAGGGCGCCACCGACCCAGTCGGTGCGCTCGAGATCCGCCGCTCTGGACGCCGGGACGAGCGCAACCGCGGCAATCGCTGCGGCGGCGGCGATCGGGACGTTGATGAGGAACGTCGAGCCCCATCCGTGCGATTCGAGCAGCCAGCCCGCCAGCAGGGGGCCGAGGGCGATGGCGAGCCCGGACGTCGCGGCCCACACGGCGATCGCGCGGGCGCGTTCGTGGCCGGGGAACATGGCGACCAGGAGAGACAGCGTGGCGGGCATGATCACCGCCGCGCCGACGCCCATCACGATCCGCGCGGCGATCACGTCGAAGGCCGAGCCGGCGAGACTGCCGTACACGGCACCTGCGGCGAAGACCGCCAAGCCGGCGAGCAGGGCGCGTCGCCGGCCGAACCGGTCGCCGAGCACGCCGCACAGCAGCATGAGCGCGGCGTACGGGACGGTGTACCCGTCGATGATCCACTGCATGTCGGCGCTGGTGAGGTGCAGATCTCGCAGCATGCTCGGTGCTGCGACGATCAGGGCCGTGTTGGCCATGACCACGATGAGCAGGCTCAGGCACAGCACTCCGAGACCCGCCCACCGCAGGCGATAGGGAGCCTCGGCTCCGAGAGTGCGGCCGGTCCCGGCAACGGGTGCGGACATGGTTCCTCCTGCGTCGGCGTCGCGGGACGCTCTATTTGCACAGCCGTGTGCAACCTAGTTATTTGTACACGGCTGTGCAAGTAGACTGGAAGCTCGAGTGGGAGCCGGGGAAAGAGGATGAACAGCGTGGAGGATTCGGCCGGACGGCCGCGGACGCGAGCGAATGCCAACCGGGGCCGCATCCTCGACGCCGCGATGACGTGCTTCGCCGCGGACCCCGACGCCAGCATGGACGACGTCGCGCGTGCCGCCGGCGTGGTGCGCCGGACGGTGTACGCCCACTTTCCCAACCGCGAAGCGCTCGTCGACGGTCTCTCCGACGAAGCGTCGGCCGCGCTCGCGGACGCTCTCGACCACCCCGAACCCGACGATCCCGCGGTCGCCCTCGCGGTCGGGGCCCTGCGCACGTGGCCGGTCGGCGACCGCTTCCGGATGCTGCTGTCGTTCGCCCGCAAAGAAGTCGGCGACCACCGGATCGCCGAACTCATCGCTCCGGTGCGAACCCGGACGGTCGACGTCGTCGAACGCGGACGTGACTCCGGCCTCTTTCCCGCCTACCTGCCCACGGCGGTACTCGTCGGGATGATGGAGGGGCTGACCATGTCCGTGCTGGAGCAAGCCAACTTCGGGTTGGTCCGCGACGACGGCGAGAGCATGGCTCTCGGCGTTCTCGTGCTGGCAGGAGTGCCCGTCGACCGGTCGCCGGACGTGCTCGACGACGCGCGCCGGTGGGTGGTGAGCGCTCACGGGAGAGACGATCGGCGCGGTGACCCGCGCGGCACGGAAATCAATGCCGTGAAGGGTGCCAACGCACAGCGCTAGACTGGTGCGGACACGACGACCGTCGTGCCGGAGCTGAACGGAAAGCAGGCCGTACCGTCCACGTGAGTCAACCAGACCGCACCCGCGACCCTGAGAACATCGAACCCACTCCGGTTCGGTCCAGCCTGGACCTTCCGCCGGACGTAGCTGCGCCTCTTCTCGGCGCGACGGACGAGAACCTCATCGCCCTCGAAAGTGCCCTGGCCGCGGATATCCATGTGCGCGGCAACACTGTCACCCTGAGCGGCAGCCCCGCCGACGTCGCCCTCGCCGAACGCGTATTCGGCGAACTCGTGACGATCGTGCGCCGCGGCCAGACCCTCGGCCCCGATGCCGTCCGCCGCACCGTCGGCATGCTCACCCAGGGGCTGTCGGAGTCACCGGCCGACGTCCTGAGCCTCGACATCCTGTCCCGGCGGGGTAAGACGATCAGGCCCAAGACGCTCAACCAGAAGCGCTACGTCGACGCAATCGACTCCCACACCATCGTGTTCGGGATCGGTCCTGCCGGCACCGGCAAGACGTACCTGGCCATGGCCAAAGCCGTGCAGGCGCTGCAGACAAAGCAGGTCAACCGCATCATTCTCACCCGGCCTGCGGTGGAAGCCGGGGAGCGCCTCGGATTCCTGCCGGGCACCCTGCACGAAAAGATCGACCCGTATCTGCGGCCCCTGCACGACGCGCTGCACGACATGATGGACCCCGAGGCCATCCCGAAGCTCATGCAAGCCGGAGTGATCGAGGTCGCGCCGCTCGCCTACATGCGAGGACGCACGCTCAACGACGCGTTCATCATTCTCGACGAGGCGCAGAACACCACCGCCGAGCAGATGAAGATGTTCCTCACCCGGCTCGGATTCGGGGCCAAGATCGTCGTGACCGGCGACGTCACCCAGATCGATCTGCCGGGCGGTGCCCGGTCCGGTCTCGCGGCCGCGACCGAGATCCTCGAGGGCATCGACGACATCCACTTCGCCCGGCTCGACAGCAGCGACGTGGTTCGTCACCGCCTCGTCTCCGACATCGTCGACGCCTACGGGCGTTACGAAGCGACCCGGGACGACGGTGCCGGTGGGGGCAACCGCGGCCAGCGGCGCGCCGTGGCACAACAGCGGGTGCCGCGCCGGTGACGGCCGTGCAGCCCTCAGTCCCGTCCGTGGTGCAGAAGTCCGCCGTGCAGAAGTTCGCCTTACACAAGTTCGTCGTACACAAGGCCGTAGTGAAAAAGGATCGACACCCATGAGCATCGAGATTTCCAACGAATCGGGGATGGAGGTCTCCGAGGAAGACCTTCTCGACGTAGCCCGTTTCGTGATCGCCCGGATGGACGTCCATCCCGCCGCCGAACTGTCGATGGTCCTCGTCGATTCCGACACGATGGCCGACCTCCACATGCGCTGGATGGATCTGCCCGGCCCGACCGACGTGATGTCGTTCCCCATGGACGAACTCGAGCCCGGCGGTCGGCCCGACGCGCCCGAGCCCGGGCCGGCGATGCTCGGCGATATCGTGCTGTGCCCGCCGTTCGCGGCCGAGCAGGCCGAGAAGGCGGGCCACCCGGTCGCGCACGAACTCGCGCTGCTCACCGTGCACGGAATGCTCCATCTCCTCGGATACGACCACGCCGAACCGGACGAGGAGAAGGAGATGTTCGCACTGCAGAACCAGCTCCTCACCGAGTGGTACGAGGAACTGCGCCGAGCAGAGGAGCAGGCGCGCCTCGCGGAACGGGACCGGAGCCTGCTGGGCAAGGCCGGCTTCGTCGACACTCCCGAATCATGACGGGGGACGATAGACCCGGCGGCAGCCGGCGTCATCGACGTGTAGGGATCGAGTCCGTTCGGGGAGGTCGGACCGCGTGAGCACACTGACACTCGTCGTTCTCGCCGTCGTACTCGTGATCCTCGGCGGGTTGTTCGCCGGACTCGACTCCGCCCTCAACACCGTCTCGCACGCGCGCGTCGAAGAACTCGCCAAGGACGGCCGAGGCGGCGCGCAGCGCCTGCTCGGAATCCTCGACGACCGGCCCCGCTATGTGAATCTTTCGGTGCTGCTCCGCATCCTGTGCGAGATCGCCGCGACCGTCGTCCTCGCGGGCGCGCTGCTCGACGTCTTCGACAGAACGTGGGCGTTGGTCGTTGCCGCTGCCGTCATGGTGATCGTGGACTACGTCGTGATCGGCGTCGGCCCCCGCACGCTCGGGCGACAGCACGCGTACCCACTCGCTCTGGCCGCCACCGTCCCGTTGCGGATGCTCGGTGTCCTGCTCGGACCCGTCAGCCGCATCCTCATTCTCGTGGGTAACGCGGTCACCCCGGGCCGGGGATTCCGCAACGGCCCGTTCGCGAACGAGATCGAACTGCGCGAACTCGTCGATCTCGCGCAGGCGCGCGGTGTGGTCGCCGACGAAGAGCGCCGGATGATCCAGTCGGTCTTCGATTTCGGCGACACCACGGCCCGCGAAATCATGGTGCCCCGGCCCGAGATGGTGTGGATCGAAGAGACCAAGTCCGCCGGTCAAGCCACGTCCCTCGCCGTCCGCAGCGGACACTCCCGCATCCCGGTGATCGGCGAGAACGTCGACGACATCCGCGGCGTCGTCTACCTCAAGGACCTGGTCAAGAGGACGTACTACTCCAACGACGGCGGCCACAGCGTCTCGGTCGCCGACGTCATGCGTCCGGCCGTGTTCGTTCCGGACTCCAAGCGCCTCGACGACCTGCTGTCGGACATGCAGCGCGACCGCAACCACATGGCGGTGCTCGTGGACGAATACGGCGGCATCGCCGGACTCGTCACGATCGAAGACGTCATCGAGGAGATCGTCGGTGAGATCGCCGACGAGTACGACACCGCGGAGATTCCCGACGTGGAGGATCTCGGAGACGGGACCTTCCGCGTGTCCCCGCGGCTTCCCGTCGAAGATCTCGGGGAGCTGTTCGACACCGAGATCGACGACGACGAGGTCGACACCGTCGGCGGGTTGCTCGGCTACGAACTGGGCCGCGTCCCGCTGCCCGGGTCCGAGGTCACCACGCACGGGCTCATCCTGCGCGGTGAGGGCGGCCCGGACGTGCGCGGGCGGGTGCGGGTGAGCACCGTCTTCGTACAGCGGGCGCCCGAACCCGAGAGCACCGACACCAGCACGGACACCACCGAGGAGCACGCATGACCGACCCCGACTTCCGTTCCGGCTTCATCTGTTTCGTCGGCCGGCCGAACACCGGAAAGTCGACGCTGACCAATGCGCTCGTCGGCAGCAAGATCGCCATCACGTCGTCGCGGCCGCAGACCACGCGGCACACGATTCGCGGGATCGTCCACCGCGACCACGCGCAGTTGATCCTCGTGGACACTCCGGGCCTGCACCGGCCGCGGACCCTGCTCGGCCAGCGGCTCAACGATCTTGTGCGCGACACGTATTCCGAAGTCGATGCCATCGGCATGTGCTTCCCGGCGGACGAGAAGATCGGCCCCGGCGACCGGTGGATCCTCGAGCAGGTGCGGCACGTCGCGCCGAAGACCCCGCTGATCGGGATCGTCACCAAGATCGACAAGGTCGGTAAGCAGCAGGTCGCCGCACAGCTCCTGGCCGTGTCGAAACTGCTCGGCGACAACGCCGACGTGGTGCCGGTGTCGGCGACCTCCGGTGAGCAGGTGGAGGTGCTCGTCGACGTGATCGCGTCGAACATGGAGAAGGGTCCCGCCTTCTACCCGGACGGCGAACTCACCGACGAACCCGAAGAAACCCTCATGGCCGAGCTCATTCGCGAAGCCGCCCTCGAAGGTCTCGGCGACGAACTGCCGCACTCGCTCGCCGTGGTGATCGACGAGGTCGTCGAACGCGAGGGACGCACCGAGAAGCAGGGACCGATGCTCGACGTGCACGCGGTGCTCTACGTCGAACGTCCCAGCCAGAAGGGCATCGTGATCGGTAAGGGCGGTGCGCGCCTCCGTGAGGTGGGGACCGCAGCCCGCACACAGATCGAGAAACTGCTCGGTGTGAAGGTCTACCTCGATCTGCACGTCAAAGTCGCCAAGGACTGGCAGCGAGACCCGAAACAGCTGGGCCGCCTCGGTTTCTAGCCCGTACCGGGGTCCGGATCCCGGTGCCCGGGCGTACCGGACTGCCGGAGAAGGAGCAGCACCGCGCCGGCCAGATCGGAACCCCCACCCGTCGACAAGCGCCGGAGTTGCAGCCCCGCAATCGTCGCGACGAGCGTGGGGGTGAGCGTCTCGGCGCGGGGTATGCCCAGTTCGGTCAAGATGGTGAAGGTCAGCGCGTCGTAGGCGCGCCAGCACTCGTCGGCGGCGGCGCGCAGATTCGGGTCGCGGCCGGCCTGGACGTACAACTCGAACGGTGCGATCCGTTCTGCGGAGAAGGCCAGACTCTCGGCCACCTGCTCGGTCAGGGTCGCCGCATCCTGCACCGAAATCTCCTTGCCGCGATACGAATCCGCGATCTCCCGCAACCTCGGGGTCTCTTCGCGGGCGAAGTGAGTCAGTGCGGCGCGCAGCAGGTCTTCCTGGGTGGGGAAGTGGTACGTGATCGAGCCCAGCGACACCTGGGCACGAGACGCGATGCGGCGGTTCGTGACTCCGGCGATCCCGTCGGTGCCCACGAGGTGGAGGGTCGCATCGATGATGCGTGACCGCACGGAGGAAGACTCGGTCACCACCACGGCTCCGGGGTGCGCTCGTGCCAGCGCAGAACCGACTCGAGTTGCGACGCAAGGGAAACCAGCAGCGGCTCGGAGTCCTCGGAACCGAGGAGCTGAGCGCCCACGGGAAGACCCTCGTCGGTGAATCCGGCCGGGACACTGATCCCCGGCCAGCCCAGTACGTTCCACGGCCACGCGCACGGGCACGCGGCCGTGATGACCTTGTCGGTGGCCCACCCGCCGATGTCGTCGATCGCGTTCACCGGCAGCGGAGGTGTCGCCGTCGTGGGCGTGACGACGACGTCGAACCGGTCGAAGATCCGGCCGACTCGCCGGCGGAGGTGAGGCTCCGCGCCCCGTGCCGCGCGCAGGGGCGCACCGTGGAGCATCCGCCCGGTACGTGCGTTGGCGCGGGTCCGCACATCGGCCAGGGCCGGGTCCGGCAGGCGGTGGAGCCAGTCCTCGATCCCGGCCATCGAGCGGGGCAGGAAGCTGAGGCCGAACAGGATCCCGTAGTCGGGATCGGCGAGAGTGACGTCGTGACCGAGGTCGCGCAGGGTGGCGGCGAACGCGGCGAGCCGGATACGCACCCGCGGATCGAGGCGGGTCGGTGTCGCCGTGAACGGAAGCTTCAGCGACAGAGCGATCTTCAGTCTGCCGGGATCGCGCCCCACCGCATCGGACACGGTGATCTTCTCCCGAGTGTGCCGGTCGCCGGGGTGGTTTCCCGAGACGACGTCGAGCAACAGCGCCGCGTCGGCGACCGTCCGGGCCAGCGGGCCGTGGGTGGTCAGGCCCTGGAAGGCCTCCGCGTCGGGCCACATGGAGATCCGGCCGCGCTGCGGTTTGATGCCCACCAGATTCGACCACGACGCGGGGATACGGACCGATCCGGCGCCGTCGGAGCCCAGTGCTGCGGGAACGAGCCCTGCGGCGACGGCAGCGGCGCTGCCACCCGACGAACCACCGGGGGTGTGGTCACGCGACCACGGGCTGCGGGTGTGACCGAACGCGTCGCCGCCGGTGAGCGGCCACTGACCGAGTTCGGGGGAGTGCGTCTTGCCGACGATGACCGCTCCGGCGTCGCGCAGACGGCGCACCACCTCCGCGTCGTGTTCCTTGACGGCGAACGTGCCCGCGCATCCGAACATCGTCGTCTCACCCGCGATGTCGGTGTCGTCCTTGATCGCGACGGGCACTCCGAGCAGCGCGCGACGTTCGCCCGCCGCGAGGCGGCGGTCCGCGTCTGCGGCCTCGGACAGCGCACTGTCGCGCCGGACGACCCGGAAGGCGTTCAACTCTGCCTGCGACGCGTCTATCCGGTCCAGCGCGGTGCGCACCAGGTCGTGCGAGGTGACGGTGCCGTTCGCGAGGTCGTTCGCGGTATCGGCGAGACCCCGGGGGCGGGCAGGTGCGCTCATCGTTCTCCCTCACTGTTCGTTCGAACGAACGATAACGTGTTCTCGTTTCGACGTCGAGGATTTTCCCGTGGCCGGAGTCGGCGGCGCGGTGCCGCGTGTCGTGGCGACGTGAAACACTCGGGTGGTGAGGCTGTATCGGGACAACGCGGTGGTGCTGCGCCAGCACAAGCTGGGCGAAGCCGACCGCATCGTCACACTGCTCACCCGCCGCTACGGCCTCGTCCGCGCCGTCGCGAAGGGAGTGCGCCGAACCCGGTCGAAGTTCGGGGCCCGGCTCGAGCCGTTCGCGCACGTCGATGTGCAACTCCACCCCGGACGCAGTCTCGACATCGTCACCCAGGTGCAGACCCTCGACGCCTTCGCGGTCGGCATCGTCGACGACTACTCCCGCTACACCACCGCGTGCGCCATTCTCGAGACCGCCGAGCGGCTCGCCGGCGAAGAGCGGGCGCCCGCCCCGCGCCTGCATGCCTTGACCGTCGGGGCGCTGCGCGCGGTGTGCGACCACACCCGCCCACCCGAATTGATTCTCGACGCGTACCTCCTGCGCGCGATGGCCTACGCCGGATGGGCGCCCGCGATCACGCACTGCGCGCGGTGCGACCGGCCCGGTCCGCACACCGCCTTCCATGTCGCTGCCGGCGGCGCCGTGTGCGTGCACTGCCGGCCCCCCGGCGCGGCGACGCCCGCTCCCGCCGTCTTCGCCTTGCTCGACGCGCTCGCCCACGGCAGGTGGGCCGAGACGGAAGCAACCGAGGCCGGGGTCCGGAGCCAGGCCAGCGGGCTCGTCGCCGCGCACCTGCAATGGCATCTCGAGCGCCAACTGCGATCCTTGCCCCTGGTCGAACGCGGCGGCACCTACGTGGCCGAACGGGGCGGTTCGGGCGTCAGGCAGGATGGGACCCGTGATTCGACGACGCGCCCCACACCCATCGCCTGATCGCGCGATCCGGCCGCCCGACCCGCACCCGTCGGGGGCCACGCCGCCCATCCTCCAACCCGAGTTGATTCCGCGGCACGTCGCGCTGGTGATGGACGGAAACGGGCGCTGGGCGCAGGAACGTGGACTGCCGCGCACCGCCGGTCACGAACGCGGTGAAGAAGTCCTGATGGACACCGTGTGCGGGTGCATCGAGATGGGCATCACGTGGCTGTCGGCCTACGCGTTCTCCACCGAGAACTGGAAGCGCAGCCCCGACGAGGTTCGCTTCCTCATGGGCTTCAACCGCGACGTGATCCGTCGTCGCCGCGACGAGATGCACGAGATGGGTGTCCGCGTGCGGTGGGCCGGGCGTCGTCCGCGGTTGTGGCGCAGCGTCATCAAGGAACTCGAGGCCGCGGAGGAACTGACCCGCGACAACACTGTGATGACTCTCACGATGTGCGTCAATTACGGTGGTCGCGCCGAGATCGCCGACGCGGCCAGGGAAATCGGACGGCGGGTCGCGGCGGGGGACCTCGATCCGGAACGCATCACCGAGGCCACCATCGCGCGATACCTCGACGAACCCGACATGCCCGATGTCGACCTGTTTCTCCGGCCGTCGGGGGAGCAGCGCACGTCGAACTTCCTGCTGTGGCAGTCCGCGTACGCAGAACTGGTCTTCCAGGACAAGATGTTCCCCGACTTCGACCGTCGCGACCTGTGGGCCGCCTGTGTCGAGTACGCCTCGCGCGACCGCCGGTTCGGAGGTGTGAAATGACCGCGCTGAGAGACCGGATTGCCGCGGCGCTGACGCCGTTCGTCCAGTTGCGGACTCCCGGTGCCGAGGACAACGGAGACGGGTCGTTCGGATTCGACTACGGCGCCGTCCCGTTCGCACTGCAGGTCGTCACCCTCACCGAGGGACTGGACGTGGTGTCGCTGACCGGCGTGCTCGCGTGGGATCTCCCACTCGGCGACGAGGTGCGCAACCGCGTCGCCACCGCCGCCGAGGCGCTGCAGTTCGGTTCCATCCACGTCATCGAACGGGAGTCCGTCGCGGACGTGATCGTCCGCTACTCGTTCCCCGCCACCGGGCTCGAGGATTCTCCGCTGACCACCATGCTGCTGCTCGTCCTCGACGGAGTGGCCGAAGCCCGCGAGAACGTCGCGGGCACATCCGGAACGGGGAACGCATGACCGGCGACGCGGGTACCGGCGAGGAACAGTGGAACCTCGCAGTGGCGACCACCGGCGACGACGCGCTGCGCGACCTGGTGATCCGCACGCTGGCGCAGGCGATGGACGACGCACCCGAACCCGACGAGGACGGTGACGTTCCGATCTGGATCGAGGACGTGCCGACGTTCGCGACCGCCGATGCGGAAGGGGGTGTCGTGCACCTGGCGACGTTCCTGGCCGAGAACATCGCGGACCGGGCGCGCGCCGCCGAGGTGCTCACCGACCTGCAACTCGAGTTCCCCGAGTTCAAGTTCGTTCTGCACCACGACCGGGTCACTGCCGAGCAGCGTGTCGCTGCGTGCCCGCTCGTGCCGCTGCACCTGTTGCGCGCCGTGGGCGCCGTGGTTCCGCTCGTCGGGCAGGTGCGTGCGCTGGCCGACAGGCTCGGCGGCGATGCATGCGTGTTCGACGGGCCCGCGGACACCGTGGCCGGTGAGAACCTGCTCGGCGGGGACTGCGGGTGCGGTAACTGCACCTGCGGCTGACCTACCCGCTCGTCACGCCCTCGCCAGTGCGCAGTCGCGGCAGGTTCCGAAGATCTCGACCGTGTGGCTGACGTCGTCGAACCCGTGCGTGTCGGCGACCTCGTGCGACCAGCGCTCGACTTCGGGCCCGTCGACCTCGACGGTGAACCCGCAGTGGCGGCACACGAGGTGATGGTGGTGTCCGGAGGAACAGCGGCGGAACAGCGATTCGCCCGAGTCGGTGCGGAGCACGTCGACGCTGCCCGTCTCGGCGAGGGACTGCAGAGTTCGATAGACGGTGGTCAGACCGATCCCGTGCCCGCGCTTGCGCAGTTCGTCGTGCAGGTCCTGTGCGGAACGGAACTCTTCGGTGTTGTCGAGCAGATCCACGATCGCGCTGCGTTGTCTGGTCGAGCGCACCCCCACCAGGGGCTTGCGTGCGGAGGTCACTACGGTCGTCATCCTTCCTGAGCGTGCGCGACAGCGTCGATGACGATGTGAGCGAGGTGGTCGTCGGCCAGGCGGTAGAGAACTTCGCGGCCGGTGCGGTCGCCCCGCACCACGCCTGCGGTCTTGAGAACGCGCAGGTGCTGGCTGATCAGAGGCTGGGTCACGCCGAGTGCGCCGACGAGTTCGTGGACGCACCGCGCGGATTCGCGCAGTTCGAGCACGATGGCGATGCGGACCGGTGCCGAGAGTGCGCGGAGCAGTTCGCCCGCGGCGACGAGCGTGTCGTGCGAGACCGGCGGGTGCGCCGGCGTTGCGCGGGGGGTCTCGTTGTCCGTGCGGCACTCGTCGTGACCGGCGTCGACACTCACGGGACTCCTCGCGCTCTCGGGGCTTATTGCAAACCGATACCATTTTGATATGCATGGATGTGCATGTCAACCGCCAGGAATTCGTCGCCGTGGCGGGGAGCGATAGTCTAAGTAGTCGACGCAAGCTGCGAAAACCCGCATCGAAGATGGAGAGAATCCGAGTGGCACCCAAATCCAAGATCGATACCGTCGCCAACCTCGCCAAGCGCCGAGGACTGGTCTACCCCTGTGGTGAGATCTACGGCGGCACCAGGTCGGCCTGGGACTACGGGCCGCTCGGTGTCGAGCTCAAGGAAAACATCAAGAAGCAGTGGTGGCGGAACATGGTCACCAGCCGCGACGACGTCGTCGGCCTCGACTCGTCGGTGATCCTCCCGCGCCAGGTGTGGGTCGCATCCGGCCACGTCGGCGTGTTCAACGACCCGCTCGTCGAATGCCTGAGCTGTCACAAGCGCCACCGCCAGGACCACCTGCAGGAGGCGTACGCCGAGAAGCACAAGCTCGACGACCCCGACGCCGTTGCGATGTCGGAGATCGTGTGCCCGGACTGCGGCACCAAGGGCCAGTGGACCGAGCCGCGCGACTTCAACATGATGCTCAAGACCTACCTCGGTCCGATCGAGAGTGAAGAGGGCCTGCACTACCTGCGCCCGGAGACCGCTCAGGGCATCTTCGTGAACTTCGCGAACGTGCTCACCACGTCGCGCAAGAAGCCGCCGTTCGGCATCGGCCAGATCGGCAAGAGCTTCCGCAACGAGATCACCCCCGGCAACTTCATCTTCCGCACCCGCGAGTTCGAGCAGATGGAGATGGAATTCTTCGTCAAGCCCGGCGAGGACGAGGAATGGCACCAGTACTGGATCGACTACCGGATGGACTGGTACACCGGGCTGGGCATCAACAAGGACAACCTGCGCCTGTACGAGCATGCGCAGGAGAAGCTGTCGCACTACTCGAAGCGCACCGTCGACATCGAGTACCGCTTCCACTTCCAGGGCAGCGAATGGGGTGAGCTCGAGGGTGTCGCCAACCGCACCGACTTCGACCTGTCGACGCACTCGCAGCATTCGGGCACCGACCTGAGCTACTTCGACCAGACGACGAACGAGCGCTACACGCCGTACGTCATCGAACCCGCAGCCGGCCTCACCCGTTCGCTCATGGCGTTCCTCGTCGACGCCTACACCGAGGACGAGGCACCCAACGCCAAGGGCGGGGTCGACAAGCGCACGGTGCTGCGGCTGGACCGCCGCCTCGCGCCCGTCAAGGCCGCCGTGCTGCCGCTGAGCCGCAACTCCGATCTGAGCCCCAAGGCCAAGGATCTCGCCGCCCAGTTGCGCCAGCACTGGAACATCGAGTTCGACGACGCCGGCGCCATCGGCCGCCGCTATCGTCGTCAGGACGAGATCGGCACGCCGTTCTGCATCACCGTCGACTTCGACACCCTCGAGGACCACGCGGTCACCATCCGCGAGCGCGACTCGATGGCGCAGGAGCGCGTCGCACTCGACCAGGTCGAGGGTTACCTCGCGCAGCGCCTGATCGGCTGCTGATCGGTCGATCCGACTCTCACTCGACTCGCCGGCCCTCCCGTATCACGGG
>NZ_JBHWWX010000056.1:0-19011 GCF_042730335.1 Rhodococcus sp. NPDC060084 | reverse complement strand
GGCGTCGTCTCGTGCCGGTATCGCCGGTTGTGGGCGGTTACTGCCAGCTGTAGTCGGACCGGAGCCGGCTCGCGACCTGCTCGAACCGCGACCGCTCGAGGATCGCGCCCTCCCGGCGGATGCCGTCCTCGGGCACGTCGATCACGCGATCGAGCCGGATCCAGCTCGGCCGGCCCTCCGGGTCCCAGCGTCCCTTACCGATCCCGACCCAGTCCGGATGTCCGTCGCGGTCGCTGTTCGACGACAGCATCAGGCCCAGCAGCGTGTGGCCGTCGCGGCCCACGACGAGGACCGGCCGGTCCTTGCCCTGGCTCGCGTCCTCCTCGTAGGCAACCCAGGTCCAGACGATCTCACCGGGATCGGCACGGCCGTCCAGATCCGGGGAGTACGCGACTCGCCGGGCGCGCTGCGCCGTGGGAGCGCTGTGCGACGCCACCGGGCGTCCCGGTACCGGACCGCGGGTAGCCGCGGCCGTGCCGCCCGCGGCCGTTCCGGCGGCCGCGTTACCGATAGCGGTCCGAGCCTTGTCCAGCGCTCCGGATTGCTGCAGTTGCTTGTACAGTTTCGGGCCCTGCTGGGCCGCGAGGCGGCCCAGTTGCATGCCTAGTTTCTTCCATGTGCCAGCCACGAGGACCGAGCTTAGCGAGCCGGTGAGCACCGGGCTCGGTGAGCCGAGCCCCGGCCGGGGTCCCGAGCACGCGCAGGCTTGGATATTCTGCTGGTGTGACCGCGGTCTGCACGACCGTTGCCATCCCGAGTCAGGAGCACGACATCAGCACCTTCGCCGACACCACCTTCACGGACCCCGGGAAGATTCGGAACTTCTGCATCATCGCGCACATCGACCACGGCAAGTCGACGCTCGCGGACCGGATGCTGCAGCTCACCGGCGTCGTCGAGGAAAGGCAGATGCGCGCGCAGTACCTCGACCGCATGGACATCGAGCGCGAACGTGGCATCACGATCAAGGCGCAGAACGTCCGGCTTCCGTGGAAGTACGACGGCGAAGAGTACGTGATGCACCTGATCGACACGCCCGGCCACGTCGACTTCACCTACGAGGTGTCGCGAGCACTCGAGGCCTGTGAGGGTGCGGTGCTGCTGGTCGACGCGGCGCAGGGCATCGAAGCGCAGACGCTCGCGAACCTGTACCTCGCGCTCGACAAGGACCTGACGATCATTCCGGTCCTCAACAAGATCGATCTGCCCGCCGCGGATCCCGATCGCTACGCCGCCGAGATCGCGAACATCATCGGATGCGAGCCGTCGGACGTTCTCCGCGTGTCGGGCAAGACGGGCGAAGGCGTCCCGGCTCTGATCGACGAGGTGATCCGGAAGGTGCCGCCTCCCGTCGGTGATGCCGACGCGCCGGCGCGCGCCATGATCTTCGACTCCGTGTACGACACCTACCGCGGTGTCGTCACGTACGTGCGCGTGGTGGACGGCAGGATCGTGCCGCGCGAGAAGGTCAAGATGATGTCCACCGGCAGCACGCACGAACTGCTCGAGGTCGGCATCGTCTCGCCCGAGCCCAAGCCCACCCAGGGCCTCGGCGTCGGCGAGGTCGGGTACCTCATCACCGGCGTGAAGGACGTGCGTCAGTCGAAGGTCGGCGATACCGTGACGCTCGCGCGCAACGGCGCCACCGAACCGCTCACGGGATACCGCGAGCCGCGGCCCATGGTGTACTCGGGTCTCTACCCCGTCGACGGCTCGGACTACCCGGACCTGCGCGATGCGCTCGACAAGCTGCAACTCAACGACGCCGCGCTGACCTACGAGCCCGAGACGTCGGTCGCGCTCGGGTTCGGTTTCCGGTGTGGCTTCCTCGGTCTGCTGCACATGGAGATCACGAGAGAACGTCTCGAGCGCGAGTTCGGCCTCGATCTCATCTCCACCGCGCCGAACGTCGTCTACCGCGTGGTGCTCGAGGGCGGTCAGGAAACCATCGTCACCAACCCGTCGTACTGGCCCGAGGGCAAGGCCAGGGCGATCTACGAGCCGATCGTCAAGTGCACGATCATCTCGCCCAGCGAATTCATCGGCTCGATCATGGAGTTGTGCCAGTCCCGCCGCGGCGAGCTCGGTGGCATGGACTACCTCTCCGAGACCCGCGTCGAGTTGCGGTACACGCTGCCGATGGCGGAGATCATCTTCGACTTCTTCGATTCCCTGAAGTCGCGCACCCGCGGCTACGCCAGCCTCGATTACGAGGAGTCCGGCGAGCAGGAATCGGCGTTGGTGAAAGTGGACATCTTGTTGCAGGGCGAAGCCGTCGATGCCTTCAGTGCGATCGTGCACAAGGACGCTGCGGCCGCGTACGGCAACAAGATGACCACCAAGCTGCGTGAGCTGATTCCGCGTCAGCAGTTCGAGGTGCCGATCCAGGCGGCGATCGGATCGAAAATCATTGCGCGCGAGAATATCCGGGCCATCCGGAAGGATGTGCTCGCGAAGTGCTACGGCGGCGACATCAGCCGTAAGCGCAAGCTGCTCGAGAAGCAGAAGGAAGGCAAGAAGCGCATGAAGACGATCGGTCGTGTCGAGGTGCCGCAGGAGGCATTCGTCGCGGCGCTCTCGTCCGACGCCGCGTCCGACAAGCCCAAGAAGTAGTTCCCGGAGTAGTTCTCGCGCGGCCCCACGAAGGAGAACCAGTGCTCGACACCTGGCTGACCCGGACACTCGGAATCTCCGTCCCGCTCGTGGGGGCGCCGATGGGCGGGCGCGCCGGGGGTGTGCTGGCGGGAGAGGTGACCAAAGCCGGCGGCCTCGGACTCATCGGAGCGGCCCGGTACAACACCCCCGAGTGGCTCGACGCCGAAGTGCGCGTCGCCCGCGACATCGGGGACGGGCCGGTCGGGTTCGGGCTGATGACGTGGTCGCTGGCCGACGACGATTCACTGCTCGCTGCTGTACTCGCGCACCGCCCACAGGTGGTCGCGTTGTCGTTCGGCGATCCGGCCCCGTACGTCGACCGGGTCCGCGAGGCCGGTGCGCTGGTCCTCTCGCAGATCAACACGCTCGACGACCTGCGGGTCGTCGAGGCGGCGGGCGTGGATGCCGTCGTCGCCCAGGGACACGAGGCCGGCGGGCACACGGGCAGGGTCGGCACTCTGCCGCTGCTCCAGGAGGTTCTCGAGTCCACGTCGCTGCCGGTGCTCGCCGCGGGCGGAATCGCCACCGGACGGGGACTCGCCGCGGTTCTGGCAGCCGGGGCGCAGGGCGCGTTCGTCGGGACCGCGCTGCTGGCGAGCCCGGAAACGGTCGGCCCCGAGTACGCGCGCACGAAGGTCGTCGACGCCGGGAGCGCGGATACCGTCTACACCGACATCTTCGACAAGGCTCGGCATCAACCGTGGCCGTCACGGTGGGGTGGGCGCGCGCTGACGAATGCGTTCACCGACCGCTTCCACGGCACAGTCGCCGACGAGGACGTCCTCGCCGAGGCGTACACCGGCGACGATCCCGATATCGGTGTGGTCTACGCGGGGGAGGCTGTCGGTTCGGTGCGGGAGGAGCGACCCGCGGGACAGGTCATCCGCGAGATCGCGGCGTCAGCGGAAGCGCTTCTGGCCCGTTTCCGCTGACGCGGGGCGGCGGGAACGACACCGGTCAGGTGATCGGGTGTCCCGGGCGGAATTCCCCCGTGTGGACTCTGCTCTCGGCGCGGATGACGTGCACCACCGCGTTGATCTGCGCCAGGTGCGTGAACGCCTGCGGGAAGTTGCCGAGATGCCGGCCGGATTCGGGATCGATCTCCTCCGCGTACAACTTCAACGGACTGGCGAACTCGAGCAGGCGATGGCAGAGCGCTGCGGCGCGTTCGACTTCCCCGATCTCCACGAGTGCCGACACCAGCCAGAACGAGCAGATCGTGAAGGTTCCCTCTTTGCCCGAGAGTCCGTCGTCGGTGGTCTCGACGCGATAGCGCAGCACCAGTCCGTCTTCGGTCAGCTCGTCGGCCACGGCCAGTACCGTCGCGCGCACCCGGGGGTCGTCGGCGGGAAGGAAGCGCAGCAACGGGATCAGCAGGGTAGAGGCGTCGAGTGACGGGTGTCCGTATCGCTGTGTGAACACGCCTCTTTCGTCGACGCCGTGCTCGAGAATGTCTGCCTTGATCTCGTCGGCGGTCGCTGCCCACCGCCGTGCGTGGGTGTCCCGGCCGTGCAGGTCGGCAAGCTTCGCGCCGCGATCGAGAGCTACCCAGCACATCACCTTCGACGACGTGAAATGCTGCGGGTCGCCGCGCACTTCCCATATGCCCCTGTCCGGTTCGCGCCAATGAGCGGCAGCTTCCTCGACCTGCTGACGCAAGATCGGCCACAGCGATTCGGGGATCTGCCGCCGAGAACGCACGTGCAGGTACACGGAGTCGAGAAGAGTTCCCCAGATATCGTGCTGGCGTTGCTGATACGCGTCGTTTCCGATCCTGACCGGCTTGGCGCCGTCGTATCCGCTGAGATGGTCGAGTGTCGACTCGGGAAGAGAGCTCTCGCCACCCACCCCGTACATCACCTGCAGTGTCCGGTCGCTCCCGTCGGCGTTCTGCGAGACGTCGAGGATGAACGAGAAGAAATCGTCGGCTTCGCGGTCCAGCCCGAGTGTGTGCAGGCCCCACAGTGCGAACGTCGAGTCGCGAACCCAGGCGTAACGGTAGTCCCAGTTTCGTTCTCCACCAGGGGTTTCCGGAAGGGAAGTGGTCGGTGCCGCAAGCAGTGCGCCGGTGGGGGCGTAGGTCAGACCCTTGAGGATCACGGCGCTGCTCTGCAGATAGGTACGCCAGGGATGATCCGGGAAGCGCCCGGTGGTGATCCATTCCCGCCAGAAGTCCTGCGTGCTGGTCATCTTCGCGACCGCGTCGGCGAACGTCCGCGGCGGCGTCAGTTCCGACCACGACAGTGCGACGAACACCGAGTCACCCTTGTCGAGCCGGGTGCGGGCGCGTGCTTCACCACCCTCGATGCCGATCCGGAGGTTGGTGGTCAACCGCAACTGAGGTTGTTCGTCGGGTGCGCCGGCCCACATCGCCGTCGCTTCCTCGTATACCTTTCCGGTGTACCGCCACTCGGCGCCGCACCGGTGGTAGTCGAAGGCGGGCTCGCACGACATGTCCAGTTCGACCGTGCCGTTGACGCAGCGAACGGTACGGAGCAGAACGTGCTCGGCCTGCCAGTCCGACGGGGTGCGCCGATGGGTGCGGGAGCGTTCGTCGACGTCGTACCAGGGCCCCATCACCAGCGCGTCGCGCACCACCATCCAGCCCGTGTCGGTCTGCCACGTCGTCTCGAGGACGAGCCCGCCGGGCAGATAACGGCGCGCCGCCGGAACGCTGCGGTTGTGCGGTGCGAGACGGAACCGGCCGGCACTGCGGTCGAGGACCGCGCCGAACACGCTGGGGGAGTCCGGGCGCGGCAGGCACATCCATTCCACCGATCCGTCGCGCGCCATCAGGCACGTCGTCTCACAGTCGGACAGGAACGCGTAATCGTCGATCGGCGGATGCGGGCTGTCGTGCAGTGCGGCGACCCGGAGGCGGTGTGACGAAGCCATCCCCCCATGATCCCGCGAAGGGAGCGGTCCGGGGCGGCATTGCCGGGCTGCGTACGGAGGAGTTCCGGCAGCCACTAAGGTGAGGAGAGTGGATCGACTGGCATCGTGGTGGGACGGTTTCGAGCTGTGGCTCGCGGGACTGTCCTTTGTGCCGCAGTCGGCACTCGTACTCGTCGTACTGGTGCCGCTGTGCGGAGGCGTCGCCTGGCTGCTGGACCGCGTGATCGCCGGAGCGTTCGCGATGGTCGGACGCCGCGAACCCGTATCGCCCGCCCCGGACCCGGAGGATTGCTGACATGCCGCGCTCGCGTGTGACCCTGGCGCTGATCGCCCTGCTGCTGCTCGTCGTCATCGCCTGGTTACTGACCCGCTGACACCTGCTTCGTCGCCCGAAACGTCGGTTTCGGGAGCCCCACAGCCTCTGCTAGAGTCTGCCGAGTGACCGCGACCGCGCTACCTCGAATCCGCCATGAACTGGCGTTGATCGCTGTAGGTATGCCCTCGGTTGCCGATATCGACTGTTGTCGCTGACCCTGTTTCTCGACCCGGTCCCTCTTTTCGGCGGGGAGTCTTCTCGCTCCTGTCCGCCGCGCTCCCCTCACGGATGATTCCGTCGCCCTGACTCACCCCGGTTCGTGGTGTGCCGGGTGGCGTTGCCGTCGTCCGTTCGATCACCTCACCGAACAGCCCCTCAGGAGGCTTGTGTCATGAAGAAGCGCACCAGAGTTCTCGTTGCCGCAGTGGCGGCGGCCACCGTGACGGCACTGACCGCGTGCAGCGGCGGGTCGAGCGACACCGCAGGCGCCGAGGGTGGCGGCGACGGCTCCGCCGGCACGATCAACCTCTACGCCTACGCCGTGCCGAAGGTCGGATACGACCTGCTCATCCCTGCCTTCGAGGAAACCGAAGCGGGCACGGACGTCGCTTTCCAGCAGTCCTACGGAGCGTCGGGGGACCAGTCGCGGAAGGTGCGTGACGGGGCCGCGGCCGACTTCGTGAACTTCTCCGTCGAGCCCGATGTCACCCGCCTCGTCGAGGCCGGGCTCGTCGACGAAGCGTGGAACGAAAACGCTTACGGGGGTGTGCCGTTCGGCTCGGTCGTCACCATCGTGGTGCGTGAGGGAAACCCCAAGAACATCCGGGACTGGAACGATCTCCTACGTCCCGACGTCGAGGTGGTCACCCCCAATCCGTTCAGTTCGGGCTCCGCGAAATGGAATCTGCTGGCACCGTACGCGGCCCTCAGCAACGGTGGTGAAGACCCGCAGGCCGGGATCGACTACGTCACCGCCCTGGTCAACGATCATGTCAAGGTCCAGCCGAAGTCGGGGCGCGAGGCAACCGAGACGTTCCTGCAGGGGACCGGCGACGTTCTCCTGAGCTACGAGAACGAAGCCTTGTTCATCGAGCGCAACGGTGACCCCGTCGAACACGTCACTCCGCCTGTCACATTCAAGATCGAGAATCCTGCCGCGGTCCTGAAGAACTCGCCGAACGCCGAGAAGGCGCAGGCGTTCAACGACTTCCTCTACACCCCCGAAGGCCAGCGTCTGTGGGCCGAGGCCGGGTTCCGGCCCGTCGATCCTGCCGTGGCGGCAGAGTTCGCCGCGGACTTCCCGGAGCCGGAGAAGCTGTGGACCGTCGCCGATCTCGGCGGCTGGGACACGGTCAACGAAGAACTGTTCGCGGACGGTTCCGGCTCGATCGCGATCGTCTACGACAACGCCACGAAGTAGAGCGTCGTCTTGAGCATTTCCGAGCAGACTGCCGGTGCGGGAGCAACGCCTCCCGCGCCGGCGGCTCGTCGTCGCACACGCAGAGCACGGATCACCGGCACCGTCGGACCTCTCGGGATCGGCGTGGCCACGCTGTGGCTGAGCCTGATCGTCCTGTTGCCCCTCGCTGCGCTTGCCGCCCATTCGCTGTCGGACGGATTCGGTGGGTTCTGGAACGCGGTCACCGCTCCCGCTGCCGTCGCAACCCTGCGCGTGACCGTCGGCGTCTCGATCGTGGTCGCCGCGATCAACGCGGTGATGGGCACGATCGTCGCCTGGGTCCTCGTCCGCGACGAGTTTCCCGGTAAGAAGGTCGTCAACGCGCTGATCGACCTGCCGTTCGCCCTGCCGACGATCGTCGCGAGCATCGTGCTGCTCTCGCTGTACGGGCCGCAGAGTCCCATCGGGCTGCAACTGAACGCGACCCAGCCCGGCCTGGTGATCGCCCTGGCGTTCGTCACGCTGCCGTTCGTCGTCCGGGCCGTGCAGCCGGTACTCATCGAGGTGGACCGGGAGGTGGAGGAGGCTGCCGCGTCGCTCGGGGCGAACAACTTCACGATCTTCCGCACCGTGGTCCTGCCGGTGCTCGCGCCGGCAATTCTCGGCGGCACCGGCCTGGCGTTCGCGCGTGCCATCGGTGAATACGGCTCGATCGTGCTCATCGGCGGCAACATTCCGTATCAGACCCAGGTCGCTTCCCAGTACATCCAGCAGCAGATCGAGATCGATCGGCCCGTCAATGCCGCGGCCGTGTCGGTGGTGCTGCTGCTCATCGCCTTCGTCGCCCTCTTCGTGCTCCGCTGGGTCGCGAGCCGTGGCCTCCGCAGACAGGAGAACGACCGGTGAACGTGTCGCTTCCCGTCAAGATCTCGCTGCGCACGATCGCGCTCGGGTATCTGTTCGTCCTGTTGCTCGTGCCCATCGGCGTGATCCTGTACCGCACGTTCGAGAACGGAATCGGCGCCTTCGCCGAGTCGATCAGCACCCCGGCGGCGATCTCCGCCCTGAATCTTTCGCTGCTGATCGTCGCGATCGTCGTACCCGTCAACGTGGTGTTCGGCATCGTCGTGGCGCTCGCACTCGTCCGTGGCCGGTTTCCCGGCCGCCGCCTCTTGCAAGCCGTCGTCGACCTGCCGTTCGCCGTGTCGCCGATCGTGGTCGGTGTCGCGCTGATCATGCTGTGGGGTGCCAACGGCTGGTTCGGTGCCGTCGAATCCCTCGGATTCAAGGTGATCTTCGGGCTCCCCGGCATGGTGATCGCCACGATCTTCGTGACCCTGCCGTTCGTGGTCCGCGAGGTCGAACCGGTCCTGTACGAGATCGGTGAGGAACAGGAACAGGCAGCCGCGACCCTCGGGGCCGATACCTGGCAGACGTTCTGGCGGATCACGCTGCCGGCCATCCGCTGGGGACTGACCTACGGAGTGGTGCTGACCGTTGCCCGCGCGCTCGGTGAGTTCGGTGCCGTCATCATGGTCTCGTCGGGCTTCCCCGGTGTTTCCCAGACCTTGACTCTGCTCGTGCATGCCCGCTACATCGACGACCACAACACCTTCGGCGCCTACAGCGCCGCGACCCTGCTCATGGCCATCGCGGTGATCGTCCTGCTGCTGATGACCCTGCTCGACCGCAAGAGGAGCACCGAAGAATGATCACCGTCACCGGGGCACGCAAGAATTACGGCAGCTTCGCGGCACTCGACGATGTCAGCCTCGACATCCCGTCGGGGTCGCTCACCGCGCTGCTCGGGCCGTCCGGGTCCGGGAAGTCGACGTTGCTGCGGTCCATCGCGGGTCTCGAGTCGCTGGACGGCGGCACCGTCCACATCGCGGGTGAGGACGTGACCACCGTGACGCCGCAGAAGCGCGATATCGGATTCGTCTTCCAGCACTACGCCGCGTTCAAGCACATGACGGTGCGGGAGAACGTCGCGTTCGGGCTGAAGATCCGCAAGCGGCCCAAGCCGGAGATCGAGAAGAAGGTCAACGAACTCCTCGAGATCGTCGGCCTGGGCGGTTTCCAGTCCCGCTACCCCGCGCAACTCTCGGGTGGTCAGCGCCAGCGCATGGCCCTGGCGCGAGCACTCGCGGTCGATCCCCGTGTGCTGCTTCTCGACGAGCCGTTCGGCGCACTCGACGCCAAGGTCCGCACCGACCTGCGTACCTGGTTGCGCCGTCTGCACGACGAAGTTCACGTCACCACGGTGCTGGTGACTCACGACCAGGAAGAAGCGCTCGACGTCGCCGACCGCATCGCGGTGATGAATCAGGGCCGCATCGAGCAGGTCGGAACCCCGGAAGAGTTGTACGACCGGCCGTCCAACACCTTCGTGATGTCGTTCCTCGGCACCGTATCCAAGCTCAACGGCCAACTCGTACGACCTCACGACATCCGGCTCGGACGGCAGCCGGAACTCGCGCTGGCGCAGCACGAGGGAACGGCCGAGACACTGGGCATCACCCGCGCCACCGTCGAACGCGTCGTGCACCTCGGTTTCGAGGTGCGAGTGGAGTTGCGCAACGAGGCGACGGGCGAGCCGTTCTCGGCCCAGGTCACCCGCGGAGACGCGCACGCCCTCGGGTTGGCTGCGGGCGAGACCGTCTACGCCCGCGCCACGAGGGCGCCGCAACTGGACGCGGTCCCCGTCACCTAGTGCGGCAGATCGCCACCGGGCAGTAGCTGTGGTGGATGAGTCCCTGGCTGGTCGAGCCGAGTATCGCGGACGACTTCGCGCTGCGGCCGTGGCTGCCGACGACGAGCAGCTGTGCATCGGCCGAGTGCTGGAGCAGGACGATGTCGGGCTTGCCGCGCTCGACCCGGTGCTCGACCTGCACATCGGGAAATCGGGAAGCCCAGCCGGACATGGACTCCACCATTCCGGCCCTCTCGAACGTCGCGAAATCCGTCCAGTCCGTGAAGCGAGAATCTTCGCCGTACGTGATCGTGGACTGTTCCACCCAGGTGTGCACGGCGACGAGCGGTGCCTCCAGCGCCGCCGCGAGGATGTAGCTCTCCGCGATCGCGGAGGAGCTGAGTTCGGTGCCGTCGACCCCGACCACGATCGGACGTCCGTCCGGGGGCTGGAAACCGTTCTCACTCCGCCACGACACCACCGGACAGACCGCGTGGTTGGCGACGTACACGACATCGGACCTGCGGAACATGGACTGTAGTTCGCTGGTGGTGGTGTGCCCGAGCACGATCATCCGCGCCGACGCCGACAGGTCGGACAACGCGTTGGCGGGCCGGCCCGCCACCGGAATCTTCTCGATCGCCAACTCACCCACAGGGATGCGCTCGCCTGTCGCCTGGCGTGCCGTCTCCGTGTCGAGGACCGCGGCCTCGGCGTCGTCGAGCACGGCGCGCGTGGGTTCGTCGTCGTCGCCGGGGCCCCCGGGATGGGCGTGGACGAGCCGGAGCGGTTCACCGAGCTTGCGTGCGATCGCGGCGGCCCACCTGGCCGCGTACATCGCGCTGTCGGACCCGTCGATCCCCACCACGATTCCCTCGGCCGGTGTTCCTGTGCTCATGGATCCTCGCTCCCTGTCTTCTTCAGTCTGGGGTAGGCCGCACGGTCGAGCAACGAATCTGCCGTATCGCGTCGGAACGGATACTCAGTCGCCGACGGCGTCCTTGCCTCGCTGCACGATGTTCGGATCGGCCGGAAAGACCACCTGGGTGTCCTTGTCGTCGTAATCGAACTGGTTGAGGAAAAAGCGCATCGCGTTGATCCGCGCGCGCTTCTTGTCGTTGGACTTGATCGTGGTCCACGGGGTGAGGTCGGTGTCGGTACGCAGGAACATCTCTTCCTTCGCCGCGGTGTACTCCTCCCAGCGCTCGAGCGACTCGAGGTCCATTTCGGAGAGCTTCCAGCGCCGCACCGGGTCGAGCTGACGAATCGCGAACCGCGTGCGCTGCTCGTCCCGCGTGACGGAGAACCAGAATTTCGTCAGCGAGATCCCGGAGTCGACGACCAATTGTTCGAACATCGGGACCTGCGTGACGAACTGTTCGTACTCCTCGTCGGTGCAGAATCCCATGACCCGTTCGACACCGGCGCGGTTGTACCAGGAGCGGTCGAACATCACGAGTTCTCCCGCGGTGGGGAAGTGCCTGACGTAGCGCTGGAAGTACCACTGCCCTTGCTCGCGGTCGGACGGCTTGTTCAGCGCGACCACCCGGGCGTGCCGGACATTGATGTATTCCTGGAAACGTTTGATCGTGCCGCCCTTGCCGGCGGCGTCACGGCCCTCGAAGACGATGACGTGCTTCGAGCCGTTCTCCTTCGACCATGCCTGGAACTTGAGCAGTTCGATCTGCAGCAGGTATTTCTCGACTTCGTAGGTCGCCCGATCCATACGCTCGTCGTACGGGTAGTTCTTGCGCCACGTGTTGACGGCTTTGCCCTCGATGTCGATCAGGTCGGGGTCTTCGCCGTGATCGTCGCGCACGGAGAATCCCTCGGTGCGGAGACGGTCGATGTAGCGGCGTAACTCGTTCTGCACGTGCGCTCCCTGAAGTGATCCGAGCCCGAGGTCGTTCGTGTTCGATGGAACACCTACTTGTATAGGACAAAAGTGAACGCGAGGACATCGAACGAGGTCGGGCAGCCGTGTTCAGGGCAGCCGTGTTCTGGGCAGCAGGGCTCTCGGTAGCCGGATCCCCGGCAGCGGGCGGCCGTGTCAGGCGGCGGCGCGAACGGTGGCGCGCCGAACCGCCGCGAGATAACGCTCCGCGACGACGTGCCCGACGGCGGCATGCGTGGTGAGGGTCGGGGCGATACGTACGCCGGGATGCGCCTCGACGGCAGCGGCACACGCCCGGTCCCACAAAAGCCCCGGAGCGAGCATCCAGGGTGCGACCACGAGGGTGCGGCACCCGGACCGGGCCAGCAGTCCCAGCGCCGAGGCGGCAGTCGGCTCGGCAGCCGTGGCGTAGCACGGGACGGCCGCCCATGCGGTGCCGTCGGCGACCCGCGGAACGACGCGCGCCGTGGCGGTATTCGCCTCGTCTCGGCGCGAGCCGACGGCACAGAACGCAACCCCGACGGACGGGTCGTCCAGCGCGACACCCGTCGACGCGATGCTGTCGCGGGCGGCGGCGACGAGGAGCGCGTCGTCGCCGAGAATGTCGGCACGCGTCACCTCCAGCAGGGGATTGCGGGTGCGTGCGTCGGCGAGGATCGCGGGCAGGTCGACGCGGGCATGGAACGCGCTGCCGAGCAGCAGCGGTACGACGACCGCGCGGCGGTGCCCGTCGGCGGCGACGGCGTCGAGAACCTGCGGCACCGACGGCGTGTTCAGATCGAGGAATGCGAGGCGCACATCCCATTCGGGGTGCTCTGTCCGCAGCACCGCGAGCGCGGCAGCCACGGCCCGCGCAGAGCGGGGGTCGCGGCTGCCGTGCGCGACGGCGATCAGCGGGATCATGCGGGGACGCGATCTCCGAGTTCGATGTCCGCGAGACCGTTGCCCACCAGTCCGGCGGCGAGCGTGTTGCCGCCGGCCGGGTCGATCAGCAGGAAACTGCCGGTACGCCGGTTGACCTTGTAGTCGTCCGCCGCGATCGGCTCCGCGACACGCACCGTGATACGCGCGATCTCGTTGAGCTCCAAGGACTCCGGGTGATCTTCCGAGGTGAGGGTCTGCTCGTCGAATCGTTCCTCGAGCGTGCCGACGATCGCCTGGGTGGTGCGAGTGCCGTGCTTGAGGAGCAGACGCGCGCCGGGCCGCAGAGGCTTCTCGGCGAGCCAGCACACGGTGGCCTCGAACTCCGAGAGCGGTTCGGGTGCATCCCCGGGCGAGGCGAGCAGGTCGCCGCGGGAGATGTCGACGTCGTCGGTGAGAACGAGAGTGACCGAGCGACCGGCGTGTGCGATGTCGAGTTCGCCGTCGGCGGTGTCGATGCGCTGCACCGTGGACCGGACCCCCGAAGGCAGGACGACGATCTCGTCGCCGGGCCGGACCGATCCGGCGGCGATCTGACCGGCGTACCCGCGGTAGTCCGGGAACTCCGCGGTACGGGGCCGGATCACGTACTGGACTGCGAAGCGCAGACCGACCTCGTGCCGTCCGTGCACGTCGGCGTCGACGGGCACCGACTCGAGGTGCTCGATCAGCGTCGGGCCGTCGTAGTACGGCGTGTTCTCGCTCCGGATCGCGATGTTGTCGCCGTGCAGCGCCGAGACCGGAATCTCCTGCACGTCGTCGGGAGACCAGCCCAGCGAACCCGTCAGTTCGTTGAATTCCGCACTGATCCGGCCGAAGACTTCGGCGGGGTCGTCGACGAGGTCGATCTTGTTGACCGCGAGTACCAGCTTCGGCACACCGAGCAGCGCGAGCACCGCGGCGTGCTTACGGGTCTGAGAGATGACCCCCTTGCGCGCATCGACGAGCAGCACCACGAGCTGGGCGGTCGAGGCGCCGGAGACGGTGTTGCGGGTGTACTGGACGTGCCCCGGGGTGTCGGCGAGCACGAAGCTGCGCTTCGGGGTCGCGAAGTACCGGTAGGCGACGTCGATGGTGATGCCCTGTTCGCGTTCGGCGCGCAGACCGTCGACGAGCAGCGAGAGGTCCGGGGTGTCGAGGCCTTTGTCGACCGAAGCTCGTGTCACAGCGTCGATCTGATCGGCGAGCACCGACTTGGTGTCGTACAGGAGCCGGCCGACGAGGGTGGACTTACCGTCGTCGACGCTGCCCGCGGTGGCGAGGCGCAGCAGTTGCGTCTCGCTCTGCAGGCCGGGCTCGTGGAGGTCGCTCATGATCAGAAGTAGCCCTCTCGCTTGCGGTCTTCCATGGCCGCTTCGGAAACACGGTCGTCGCCCCGGGTGGCGCCCCGTTCGGTCAGCCGCGACGCGGCGACCTCGTCGAGGATGTCTTCGTTGGTGACCGCCTCGGACAGGATCGCGCCGGTCGTCGAGCCGTCGCCGACGGTGCGGTAGCGCACCGAGCGGGTTTCGAGGGTCTCCCCGTCGGCTGGGCCGCCCCACACGCCGGGCGTCATCCACATGCCGTCGCGCCGGTAGACCGGGCGCTGGTGCGCGTAGTAGATGCTCGCGAGTTCGACGTCCTCGCGGGCGATGTAGCGCCAGATGTCGAGTTCGGTGAAGTTGCTCAGCGGGAACACCCGGACGTGCTCTCCGGGGGAGTGGCGGCCGTTGTAGAGGTTCCACAACTCGGGGCGCTGCCGCTTCGGATCCCACTGGCCGAATGCGTTGCGCAGCGAGAAGATCCGCTCCTTGGCGCGCGAGCGTTCCTCGTCGCGCCGGCCACCGCCGAAGACCGCGTCGAAACGGTTCTCGGTGATCGCGTCGAGCAGCGGGACGGTCTGCAGCGGGTTGCGGATACCGTCGGGCCGCTCGGTGAGCCGCCCGTCGGCGATGTAGTCCTCGACACTCGCGACGTGCAGACGCAAGTTGTACTTCTCGACGATGTGGTCGCGGAAGTCGAGAACCTCGGGCAGATTGTGCCCGGTGTCGACGTGCAGCAGCGCGAACGGCAGCGGTGCGGGCCAGAACGCCTTGATCGCCAGGTGCAGCAGGACGGTGGAGTCCTTGCCGCCGGAGAACAGGATCACCGGCCGCTCGAACTCCCCGGCGACCTCACGGAAGACGTGGATCGCTTCGGACTCGAGTGCGTCGAGAGTGTCGAACTTGGTGCCGTCCAGCGTGGCGCGGGCAGTGGTGGGAGTCGGATCGGTGAGTGTCATGAGGCGTGCAACCCGCATTCGGTCTTGGCTCGGCCGGCCCAGCGTCCGCTGCGCGGATCGGCCCCGGGAAGTGGTTTGGAAGTGCACGGGGCACACCCGATGGACGGGTAACCCTCGTCGACGAGCGGGTTGACCAGAATTCCGTGCTCGTCGATGTAGTTCTGCATGTCCTCGTCGGACCACGCGGCGATCGGGTTGATCTTCACGAGGCCGAACGCATCGTCGAAGGAGATCAGCGGCGCATTCGCGCGAGTGGGCGCCTCCACCCGGCGGATACCGGTGACCCATGCGCGATAGCCCCGGAGGGACTCGGTCAGCGGCACCACTTTGCGCAGGCGGCAGCACTCGTTGGGATCGCGGGCGAACAGATCCTTGCCGAGCAGTGCGTCCTGCTCGGCGACGGTGGCCGCGGCGCGGGCGTTCACGACATTGACGCCGTACACCTGTTCCACGGCGTCGCGGGTCCCGAGGGTCTCGGCGAAGTGGTAGCCGGTGTCGAGGAACAGCACGTCCACGCCGGGGCGCTGCTGCGCCGCGAGATGGACCAGGACGCCGTCCTGCATGTTGGAGGCGACGGTGTATCCGCTGCGTGCGCCCTCGACGGGCGCCCCGAATGTCTCGTCGGTCCACCGCAGAAGTTCCTGAGTGGACGCGCCTTCCAGTTCTTCCGCACCTCGCGCGGCTATCGCTCGCAGCTCGTCGGCTGTCGCGGTGTCGATCGTCATCTGCCCCGTCCGCTCGTCGGTTGTCTCGGTCATCGCAGGTCGGCTTCTTCCGCGCGTACGGCCCACTGCGCGAAACGTTCGCCCTCGGTGCGGTGCTTCATGAAATTGCGCACGACGCGCTCGATGTAGTCACCGAGCTCGTCGCTGGTCACCTTGTGCTGCCGCAGCTTCCGGCCGAATGCGGAGTCCAGGCCGAGGCTGCCGCCGAGATGGACCTGGAAGCCTTCGACCTGTTTCCCGTCGCCGTCGTCGACGAGCTGGCCTTTGAATCCGATGTCCGCGATCTGCGACCGGCCACAGGAGTTCGGGCAACCGTTGATGTTGATCGTGATCGGCACGTCGAGGTCGGCGTTGATGTCGGCGAGTCGCTGCTCGAGCTCCGGCGCGAGTGCCTGCGAGCGCTTGCGGGTCTCGACGAACGACAACTTGCAGAATTCGATTCCGCTGCACGCCAGCAGGTTGCGCCGCCAGTGCGACGGCCGGGCACGCAGCCCGAGCGGCTCGAGTTCGGCGATCAGCTCCTCGACCTTGTCGTCGGCGACGTCGAGGATCACCAGCTTCTGGTACGGGGTGAACCGGATACGGTCGGAACCGATTCGTTCGGCGGCGTCCGCGACCTTCGTCAGGACCGTGCCCGACACCCGTCCCGCGATCGGGGAGAAGCCGACGGCGTTGAGGCCGTTGCGAATCTTCTGCACGCCGATGTGGTCGATCGGCCGGGCCGGTTTCTCGGGCGCGGGACCGTCGATCAGCGGACGCTTCAGGTACTCCTGTTCGAGCACCTCGCGGAACTTCTCGATGCCCCAGTCCTTGATGAGGAACTTCAGGCGCGCCTTCGCCCGCAGGCGGCGGTAGCCGTAGTCGCGGAAGACGGAGACGACCGCTTCCCACACGTCCGGAACCTCGTCGCGCGGGATCCAGGCGCCGACGCGCTGGGCGAGCATCGGGTTGGTGGACAGGCCACCGCCCACCCACAGATCGAACCCGGGCCCGTGCTCGGGATGTTCGACGCCGACGAACGCGACATCGTTGATCTCGTGCACGACGTCCTGCTGACCGGAGATCGCGGTCTTGAACTTGCGCGGCAGGTTGGAGTATTTCGGGTCGCCGATGTAGCGGCGGACGATCTCGTCGATGGCCGGGGTGCCGTCGATGACCTCGTCGAGGGACTCTCCGGCGAGGGGCGACCCGAGCACGACGCGGGGGCAGTCGCCGCACGCCTCGGTGGTCTGCAATCCGACCGCTTCGAGACGGCGCCAGATCTCGGGAACGTTCTCGACCTCGATCCAGTGGTACTGCACGTTCTCGCGGTCGGACAGGTCGGCGGTGTCGCGGGCGAACTCGGTGGAGAGTTCGCCGACGGTGCGCAGTTGCGCGGCGCTGAGCGCGCCTCCGTCGCATCGCACCCGCATCATGAAGTACTTGGCCTCGAGCAGGTCGAGGTTCTCGTCACCGGTGTACGTACCGTCGTAGCCCTGTTCGCGCTGCGTGTAGAGGCCCCACCAGCGGAAGCGGCCGCGCAGGTCGGACTTGTCGATGCTGTCGAAGCCCTGGTGCGCGTAGATCTCTTCGATCCGCCGGCGGACGTTGAGAGGGTTGTCGTCCTTCTTCGTCTGCTCGTTGGCGTTGAGCGGCTCGCGGTAGCCGAGAGCCCACTGGCCTTCGGCGCGAGTCTTGGTGGGCCGCCCCGCACGCCGGGTTGGGGCTGCCGAACCGTCGGTGGGAGTGGCGTCGGTGGACGACGTCATGCGGGGTCTCCTGGAGTGTGCGTTGACGGGCCGAGTGCGCAGGAGGGAGCTGTACCTCGTTGCGAGCACGCCTCGACCCGGCGGGATCTGGGGATTGCCGGGTGGTGCCGACTACAGACAGTCGGCGCAGAAACAGGCGGCGCAAGGCAGACAGCATGACGCACAGACGCGCTTGAGGTCGACGTGGCGGCGAGCCACGAGTCGCACTCCGGGTCCGGTCATGTCGCCAATTGTGCCATGTCATCGGCGCGATTCCGAAACTCGGCGGCTATTTCCACCGAATTCGGGGGAAATGTCGAGGTAGGCGCCCCGGCCGTGGTCGCGGGCCCGCGCGTGTCTGGGACACTGGGGGTGTGAGTACGACGGAAATCGGTGAACGCACCGCGGGAAAATCAGGTGTCGCCGATGCCGAGGACGGCTTCGCGCTGTCCGAGCACGCCCTCGAGGGAGTGGGCACCCGGCCGTTCGGGGTGTACGTCCACGTCCCCTTCTGCGCGACGCGCTGCGGCTACTGCGACTTCAACACTTACACGGCGGGTGAACTCGGCAGCGCTGCCTCGCCGGCATCGTGGCTCGAGGGCCTGCGCAGGGAACTCGCCGCCGGCGCGGAGATGCTCGGCGGCACCGGCCGGGGCGCGCCGGCCGCGCAGACGGTGTTCGTCGGGGGTGGCACACCGTCGCTCCTCGGTGCGGACGGGCTGGCAGATGTCCTCGGCGCCGTCCGGGAGTCGTTCGGTCTCGCTCCCGGTGCGGAAGTGACCACCGAATCGAATCCGGAGTCGACCTCGCCCGAATTCTTCGACCGCATCCGCGCCGCGGGATACACCCGGGTCTCGCTGGGCATGCAGTCCGCCGCGCCGCACGTGCTGGCCGTACTCGACCGCACCCACACTCCGGGACGCCCGGTCGCGGCGGCGCGGGAGGCCCGCGCAGCGGGCTTCGACCACGTGAATCTCGACATCATCTACGGCACACCGGGGGAGCGTGACTCGGACCTCGAGGCATCTCTCGACGCGGTGCTCGACGCCGGCGTCGATCATGTGTCCGCGTACGCGCTCATCGTCGAGGACGGCACCGCGCTCGCCCGGCGGGTGCGCCGGGGAGAGCTTCCCGCCCCCGACGACGACGTGCTCGCCACACGGTACGAGCGGATCGACGCACGTCTCCGGGATGCAGGCATGACCTGGTACGAGGTATCGAACTGGGCTGCCGCGCAAGACCCTTCGGCGCGCTGTGCCCACAACCTCGGCTACTGGGACGGCGGCGACTGGTGGGGAGCGGGTCCCGGCGCGCACAGTCACGTCGGCGGAACCCGGTGGTGGAACGTCAAGCATCCCGCGCGGTACGCAGGCATCCTCGCGGACGGACGTCTGCCGGTCGGCGGAAGCGAGCGCCTGAGCGCCGAGGACGTGCACACCGAAGTCGTGATGCTCGCGGTCCGGTTGAGGACCGGGTTGCCCCTCGGCGTCCTCGACGCCGGGGAGCGCGTCGCCGCCGACTCGGTGG